>CAYXFO010000028.1:0-19943 GCA_964464255.1 uncultured Pirellula sp. | reverse complement strand
GGTTACCAAACCCTCGGCGGCCGACCGATGGACCATCTCACCGAGCTATCGCGCTACGTCTACGAGACCGCCAACCTCGCAATGCGCAGCAGCCAACCGTTCGTCGGCCGAAGCGCCTTCGCGCATAAGGGTGGTATGCACGTCCATGCAGTCAATAAATTCGCCCACACCTACGAGCATATGGATCCATCGCTCGTCGGAAACGAACGCCGGATCTTGGTAAGCGAACTATCGGGTCGTTCCAACATCGCCGCATTGACCCAATCGCAAGGGACGTCTGCTGATCCGAAACTGCTCGAAGCGATCTTGGCCCAAGTGGTGAAGAAAGAGAATCAGGGTTATCAATTCGAAGCCGCCGAAGCATCGTTCGACTTGCTCGCCAAGCAATGTGCTGGACAGTACACCTCCCACTTCGAAACGATCAAGTATCAGATCCTGGCCGGTGATCTCGACACCGTTCGGAATCAGATCTATGCGGAAGCGATTCTCAAGGTTCGCGTCGGGGACGAGACACGGGTCGAAGCCGCTGAAGGTCACGGGCCCGTCAACGCGATGGATGCCGCGTTGCGCAAAGCCCTCATCCCGTTTTATCCATGCCTGGAGTCGATGAAATTGGTCGATTACAAGGTCCGCGTCGTCAACAGCGAAGCTGGCACAGCCGCCCGAATTCGAGTCAATATCGAAAGCTCGGACGATCACGATTCCTGGCGAACGATCGGCGTGAGCGAAAACATCATCGAAGCCAGTTGGTCGGCTCTCGTAGACGCGGTCGAGTACAAACTCCATCGCGAGGGTATTGCCGCTCGCAGCTAGATACCGCTTGGTCACTGGCACCTCAGATGGGAATCGCGATCAACTTGGGCTATCATGGCGGCTTAATCGTTCGTCCTAACCGCAACCAAAAAACGAATCAATCACCTCTCTCGATCTGCTCAGGGACACCATCATGATTTCGCGATGCACTTTGCCGACGCCAAGCTACAAATTCAAGTCCTCTTGCCAGACAGCTTTGCTGTGCATGCTCTGTGCGACATGCATCGTTCCAAATACACACGCCGATGAAACGATTCCGCTTTGGAGCGATGGTGCACCGGGAGCTTTAGGAAAAGAAGCGAAGGATATCCCAACGCTGAGTGTTTCCACGATCGATTCCGCAACTCCCACGGGCGTTTTGATCATTTGCCCAGGTGGCGGTTACGGCGGGCTGGCGATCGATCACGAAGGACATCAAATCGTTGCGTGGGCCAAGTCGATGGGACTGGCCGCTGCCCTTTGCGAATATCGTCATCGAGGACGAGGCTACGGGCATCCGGCACCGCTCCAAGATGCCCAGCGCGCCGTGCGACTGGTGCGAGCCAACGCAGGCAAATGGAATATCGATCCCAAACGGGTTGGGATCATCGGATTCTCCGCCGGCGGTCACCTCGTGTCGACCGTGATCACGCAATTCGATAACGGCGACTCCAACGCTTCCGATACGGTGGCACGTTTCAGTTCGCGACCTGATTTTGCGATCCTCTGCTATCCCGTGATCTCGATGGGGAGTTCATTCACCCATCGAGGGAGCGAAGTCAATCTCCTCGGCAAGGATGCGACCCCGGATCAACTTCGCGAATTCGCAAGCGAGCGGAATGTTCGCGAGGATACTCCTCCGACGTTTGTATTTCACACACTCGAAGACAAAGCGGTCCCGCCCGAAAATGGACTGGTCTTCTATCAAGCGATGGTGGCTAAGAAGGTTCCTGGCGAGTTGCATATCTACCAGAAAGGGGTGCATGGTGTGGGACTGGCTCGCAACATTCCCGGCACCTCCGATTGGCCCGCCACATGCCAACGCTGGCTAGCAAGCCTCGGAATGACCCCGAATCCGTAGCCGAACATGGCTGCATGCTCCATCATGATTCCAACCCGAAACGTGAGTGAGGGATGAAGTTACGTCGCTTTTGAGGACTTCCCTCTTGCGTCCCTCGCTCACGCGTCGGGTTATGTCATGCCGAGCCTAGTCCCCAAAGCAGTAGAGATGGTTCTCGCCTCGAATCAGGATCCGATTGCCGAAGGGTACGGGAGAACCGATCACCGGTTCACCCATCTCGGTTTCCGATAGAGCTTCGAACTTTCCGTTTGCGATGCTGGCAACGAAGACGGCTCCATCCTCGCGAGCTGCGTAGAGTTTATCGCCAGCGATGAGGGGTGACGCATAAAAGTTCGCGCGGCTCTTTTTGAATACGCCCTTCCAATTCGTGAGACCCGTCTCCGGCGAAACGCTTTCCACTTCCCCTTGATCGCGAACCAAGATCAATTCCCCTCGATGCAATGCCGGGGTTGGAACAAAGGTTCCGACATCCTCTCGCTTCCATACATGGTTGGTCGCGGTGGTGTCCCCTTTGCCTGACAAGCTGATGCCATACAAACGTGGGATCCCTCGATCGTTGCGACCATAGGCGATGACCACCCGGTTCTTCGTAACGATCGGAGTAGCGATCGCTGGCCACAACTTGTTCTTGTCGGGATTGAAGTTCCCGCAGGACCAAGCGACTTCGCCATTGGCTGCGTCATGAATGGTGATGTGCTCGGCACCCCAGACGAGGATCGATTCTTTGCCTTGATGTTCGATCACCACCGGTGTCGCGTATCCATGATCGCATTCGGTAGGGACTTCGTAGTTGCGAGCCACCTTCCATTGCAATTCTCCTGTCCCCTTATCGTATGCAGCGAGCCACGATTCCCCTTGATGCATCCGAGCTAAGATGACCGACTTGGTGGTCAACACGGGCGAGGTTCCGTGATCCCAATACAGGGTGTCTTTGCCATACATCTTCACGATGTCATGCTGCCAACGGATAGAACCATCGAGCCCCAGAGCCGCAAACGTACCACTCTTGAAGTAGACAAACACGCTCGAACCATCGGTAACGGGGGATGCGTTGCTCCCCGAACCATTGCGGTGCTTGCCCGGATCCTCGGTGCCAAACGTGGTTAGCCATTGACGTTCTCCGTTGGCATCGAAGCACAGGACCGAGTCGTTGCCATCGGCCGCTGCGGTCAAGTAGATCTTGCCGTCGAGCACGATCGGGGTAGAGCATCCCTTTCCCGGAAGCTCCGTTTTCCAAACAGTTTTCGCTGCATCAATGCGACTTGGAAAACTCCCCTGTTCGATCGAACCATAGCTATTGGGGCCTCGCCACGAAGTCCAGTCGGAGCGATCCTCGGCAACGCAGTACGCCGGTGCAGTGGCAATCGACAACGCGAACAAGATTTTTCGAATTCGAATCATGGCAGGGTTCCCTTTGCTCGAATGAGTTTCATGATGCGGCCCGATACGTTCCAGTCCTGAACGTATAGGTTACCCTCTTTATCCCAATAGGAACCGTGCGTGCCACTGAACACCCCTTCGACCCACTGATCTTGAGGGATATTGTAGTTGCCTCCCTTGGCAGGATCGGGATTGTGCCCCAGCACGGCGATGATCGTATTGGTTTTGTCGAGGATCACCACGCGACCATGCAGATCGGGAACGGAGACATAATCCCCCTGGATCGCCACCGAAGTCGGCATCCCCAAACCGGTCACTACCTCTTCGATAAACTCCCCTTCGAGACTGTAGTGGACCAGTCGCCCTTTGGGTTGATGATTGCGATCGCAGATCAGCAAGCGCGGCGGATTGTATCTCGTGTCGAGCGTCATGCCGTGCGCGGTATTGAACTCCTTGAGCCCATTTCCCATCGTGCCAAAGTGGCTCAGGTACTTGCCGTTCTTGTCGTAGCGGAAGACATGGTTGCTGGCATAGCCATTCGAGAGATAGATTTCGCCATTGGGAGCGACCGTGATAGCCGTAGGATTGAATTGCTTGAGTTGCAGGCCGGATTCCTCGGGATACTTGAGACGCAGGACGATCTCTCCGCTGGATGCCTTGAACTTGATCCCTTCGGCGTTCGCGTTGCGGGCACCATAGATGTATTCCGTGCCATCTTCATCGCGGATCTCCATGTCATGGAGGCGTGAATAGTTATCGCCGAGATAGCTCTGGATGACTTTGCCATCGGGTGAGAAGACAAACACTCCCGCATCGGCACTGGTGTAGATGTTGCCAGCCTTATCGATCACAACCGAACCGTGAGTCGGTCCGATGGCCGACGAACCATCTGGCCGCGTTCCCCATCCAGGCACGGTATCAAACGTCATGACGCCGGTTCCTATGCGAACCGGTTTGGCGACTTTCTTCTCCTGAGCAACGGCAAACGATGAAGCGGTGCAAATCGATGCGAGCAACAGACAAAGCTTCCAGATCTTCATGCGGGAGGGTCCTTGAAGGAAGGGTGACGCCATAGCGGCGAATCAAAGTTAGAAGCGGATTATAGCAGGCCTAGCTCGGCCAATCATCTTTTCGAGATCCGTCCCAGCCATCCTCGCAAATACGCGATTCCGATGGCGATCGCGAGGAACGGTCCGGTCAGCAGCAGCGTTCTCGGCCGGTACAAGAACAATCCGAAGACTGCGGTGCATGCGACCAACAGCATCGCTCCCCCCGGTGTTTTGCGGATCGATTCGATCACCGGCCAGGCCAGCCATACACAGATCATGAACAGCCCGACCTTGCTGAGCGAATCGGTGGCGAGCCAGCGTTGGCCGTCCCAAACTTCGGGAGCGATCCGCATGGTTACTCCCATGGTCAACAGCACAACACCGAAAACAAGGGCTAGGACGCGGGGTGGTGGCATCAGTATGCCTCGAGCAATCGCAACCAACCTTGGACAGGTTGCAGCAGTGGGGACTCTGGCAGTTTCCCGGTTTCGAAGGTCGCACCGCTGGGCTGGACGCTGTAGCCTGCCTTGCGGGCGATATCGACGAATCGATCCACCGACTTCACTTCGCCATTGATGAAGTAATGCGTGGCCTTAAACGGCTCGCAAGGTTGCATGCGGAATCTCGGGGGTAGTTTCGGATTGCTCATCCACACACCGCGGTAAACTTCTTGGGCTTGCATCGCGGTGATGTATGCCAGGAGCGAACCGGACTCGATCCCGCCGACCGCAATGCGACGACGATCGATCGAGTAGGTCTTGTTCATGTAAGATTGAAGACGGACACCGATCTCCGCTTCGTCAAACGACCACGCCTTTTCCTCTGCGGATTGGGCTACAGCGATGATCCAACGATGGTCTCTTGCAAACCCTTCCCAAGCATCGGTCCACAGTTTTTGGTCTTGAGCGCCAGCATCTGCAAAGACGATCAACAATCCATGCGGAACATTCGGAGTGTAGGTGCTGGGGACGATTGCAAAGGCTTTGTTCTTCACATCGCCTAGCGGTAGTTGAACGGTACCCTTGGCAGCGTTGGCCCGTTCCGCATTGTCATTTTCCGTAGCTTTCGACGCATCGGGAAGCGTCGGCCGATAATCCCACTCGAGCGGTTCTTCAGGCCGTGTTGACAATTTCACCTGAAGCTTGCGATTCGCTCCATCGCTCGAACGGACCTCCATGTCGACCGGTTCGCGAAAATCGAGCGAAGCCAAGCGAGCATCGATGGGCGAGTCCATGCCGACCAACTCGCCTTGGATCGAAACGATCACATCACCTACTGCGATCCCGGCAGTGACCGCCGGTGAAGTAGGGATCACGGCCGTGACTTTGCCGGGCGTTTGCGGATCGAAGGGATCGGTCAGTATACCGAGGAACGGCTCGCGATACGTTGGAAGCTCCTTGACGAGGCTGCACTCGATCGTCTTCTCTTGCCCATCGCGCTCGATCAAAATCGACATGGACATCCCGGCATCCATCGGTCCTGCCAAATGTTTCATTTGTGAAAGATTTTCGATTCGAACCAACGACTTGCTGTCCGGACCGATGGCGAGGATCTTGTCGCCGGCTCGAACCCCGGCCTTCGCCGCTGGCGAGCCGGGCGTGACTCCTTGGAGCACCACCGCACTGTCGTATTCATCGATATCGCGCCATCGAAAACCGATTCGGCCCGGATAGATGTCGTTCCCTTGCTGCAATTCCTTCAATCGCTGCATAACATCCTGCATGGGTACAGCGAAGCCGATTCCGGAGTCGTACCACTGCTCGACTTCCCCTTCGGTGACGATCCCTGGGTTGAGCGGAGTCAAGATACCCATGACGCGTCCTTGAAGGTCGATGATCGGACCTCCGTAATTTTGAGGAGATATCTTGGCATCGGTCTGAATCGCTTTGTTCCAAATCCTTCCTTGAGCGCTCAGGATCCCGACGCTGCAACTGGCGATCGAGGGATCGAAGGTTTTACCGAGGGCAACGACCCATTGGCCGATTTGCCAATCGTTGCGAGGACTGACTTGGATCGGCTTGAGTGGTTGATCGACATCGATTTTGAGCAAGGCCAGTTCTCGGCTCAGATCCCGTGCGACGAGTTTTGCAGCTTTGCGTTCCTGGTTGGGTAGCACCACCGTAATCGATGCGGGCTGGCCTTTGAATTGAAAGGTGCTGGTGATGATCCAGCCATCGGCGCTGAGGATCGTGCCGCTGGATGGACCGCTCGCGACCCATTGATCCTTGACGAGCTCGGATCCACCGAACGTTTCTACCTGTACGACTGAATCCTGGGCGAAGAGAGCGGCCGCTTGAAACGCGTCCTGTTCGAGCACATCCAACGGCGGTTCCTCGGCAACGCACGGCAACATGCCCAAAACGATGGCTGTGCACACAAGGAGAATGCGACTCGCGAGAACCATCATGGACGCACCTGAATGCGGATCAATTCCTGACCGCGCTGCACGAGGATTTGAAACGAGTCGGCTCGGTTGATCGTCGAGAGGATACGTTCGAGCCCTTTGCGCGAATCGACCCGTACTTCGTTGACGAGCAGGATTAAGTCGTTGGCTTGCAGACCCGCCCGCGCGGCGATCGAATCTGCCCGCACCCAATCGACAAACGCCGGTGTTTTGGGAAGCACGTCCGGAATGAGCGCCAATCCGAGATCGATCAATCGGTGAGGTTCGGAAACAGTCGCTGTTGCTGCGGCGTTGCTCGAAGTTTGGCCGCTGAGAATGCGATCGACCGAACTCTTGACGACATCGACGGGCAAGGCGTAATTGATCCAGATCCCCGCTTGTTCATCGCGAAGCTCTTTGCCGATGACTCCTACCAATCGACCGGACAGATCGATCAATGCCCCTCCGGATGCGCCCGGGTTATTGGTCATGACATCGATAACGATCACTCGTCCTTGGTACAGAGTCTTGAGCGAGCCCTTGCGCTTGGTCAGCGGCGCGATGGCCATGACCACTCCCTTTTGAGCACTACACGCTTCGTTGCCCGCCGCGATGCCGAACAGGTTGGTGATCGCGAATACTCGCTGACCGACTCTCGGTACCAATTCGGGGTCCAATGCGTAGGGGGGAAGTCCAGCATCAGGGATTCGCAGAAGGGCGAGTTCGCACTGCGGATCGACACCCGCGACTTCGGCGTCGAGACGTCGACCATCAAACGTCACCACCCTGACTTTTTCGACATCCAGTACCGTGCTCCAGCTGGTTAGGATGAGGGTCCCGTCACCGATGACGACCCCGGTCTGGTAGCTCTCCAGCCCCCGAGCACCACCGGCTCCGTACAGTTTGACGATGGAGCGTTCGCTTTGAACAACTAGCTGCTCCAAAGTGCGCGACGGTGAACCCGATGTTTCGTCGGCAGCCCGAATGCATGGTGCGAGAGCACAGGCCCACGCCAAACAAATCATAGCGATCCGCATCAATCAGTTCCCTCTGTCGCAGGAGCGGCGTTCCACTCGACCGATTCGACCTCCATCGCGGTCCGTGTCTCTAATCCATAAACCAGTCGTATCTGAGTGGGGAATGAGCGGCCATCGATCTCGCGGTACTTCTCGAAGTACACTTCTGCGGGATCGGTTTGGTTGTCGACGGTCAACTCAATGCATTCGACCAACCCGCTATCCGGAGCGGTATAGACGACTGCATCGAGTTCCCCAATAGCGATGCGTGTCGTATCGAACAGCCCCTCGCGACCGACGAGCGGACTACGTCCGATGTACACGGCTTCGCCCATCTTTTGAGGACCGATCCGATGCCACAGTTGCCAGGCTCGGACCCCCAATCCGAGAGGGAGCGTTGAACGCTGCTGAATCCATGGGATCCACCCAAGCTTGGAACCGACAGCCTCTTCACGATCTCCTGCCTTGGCCGTGATCGATGCATCGCCTGTGAGGATTTGGAGCGCGGTCGGCTCGCCGGCAACTCGCCCTTGCAGTCTCCATAGGGGGCCGGTTGCGTTCCAATCGCCACGTTGCGAGTTGGTGCCGACGATACGATCGATTTCCAAACGGTTGAAGTAGTAATTGCTGTACCCGCGTCGGCTCTCGTAAAGGTTTGCCAAGCGATCGACTTTCTTGGCCTTCGGAGCCCGAGCAGGCCCCTTCTCTTTTTTCCCATCTTCTTCTTTATCAGCTTCCTTGGGTTCGTCTTGAGGGTTTCTGGGTGGAGGTGTAGGCTCCTGGCTCGATTCCCCTTGAACGATCTCTTCCAATTCCACTGGCAGATGCAAACTTTGGAGTCGAACATACGTGTCTACGACTTCGATATCGTTTCGAAATCGGAGTGGGATGCGCCAATGATTAGGAAAGATACCGAGGACGTTCTTGAGTTGATTCGTCGTCGCAATATCGCGATCGGCCAGGCGAAGAATTTCGTCGCCATATCGCAGGCCGCGTCGATAGGCATCGCTCGATTCCAGGATGTTGGTCACGATCACGCGACCTTTGTTGTCCGTCGCGACGGTGAAGCCGAGAGTGGCATGATCGACGATACGGCCCGATCGAAGGTGCCAAAAGAAATTCATCGCTTGGCGAATCGAAATGGCATAGCCAACTCCAACGTTGACCCGTCCCCGCTTCTCGAACGAACAACGGCCATTGATACCGATCAATTCACCTTGGGCATTGAACAGCGGGCCCCCCGAGTTGCCTGGGTTGATAGCGGTATCGGTTTGGATACAGTCGCTGTATTCGAGGATGGTGCCGGACGGATATTGGTAGCGACGCACGCCGCTGACCAAACCGTAGGTAATCGTCGGCTGCAAATTCGTGGCTAACACGAAGGGGTTGCCTGCGGCAAAGCACCATTGCCCGACGCGCACTTGATCGCTGTCGCCGATCTTCGCGACGGGAAAATCATCTCGTCCATACATCTTGAGAACCGCTAAGTCCCCTGTTGGATCGATACCTGCGACGACCGCATCGTACATTTTCCCATCGTTCATGCCGCATCGCATACGATGCCCGAACGGGCTCGATACGTGGAAATTGGTCAGCACATAACCGTCGGGAGTGATGCAGACGCCGCTTCCTCCACCTTGTCCATCGAATCCGAAGACACCCACCGTCGCTGCCGCCGCCCGCCGCATGGCTTCGATTCTCTGCTGTTGTGCAGCGACCACCGAAGGAGCGGGTGCGGGGATCCCCTGCGGTGCACCCTGAGCAGACTCCGGAGCTTGGGCAGTCGTATCTTGTTGGCCGAGGACCACCCAGGGGTGTCCAACCAGGATCGCCAGAGCGAACGCTATAAAAAGAACTCGGCGAGCCGCGAACTGGGATCCATCGGAACGCGAAGTCGAATTACAATACTTTGGTTTGATTAGCGAATAGAGCATCCACTCATTGTAGCGATTCGCCGGGAAACTTTTACCCACATCGGCACAAGAGATTTCCAATTTCAATCGCTTCCTGAGCGAACACTCTTTTATTTCAACGTAGATTTTCTTTGACCCGTGCCTCCGATCATCGCATGCGACCCATCCTGGAAATCCGTGGAGTAACCAAACGGTATGGACGACAGCTTGCGCTGCGCGATGTGAGCTTGCAATTGCCACCCGGCAGAGTGGTGGGCTTGCTCGGCCCCAACGGCTCGGGAAAAAGCACGCTGATCAAATCGCTGCTGGGGTTGGTATCGGTCGATTCAGGCGAAGGGCGAGTCCTCGATTTTCAATGGCCCCGCCAAGTGCGGATCCTGCGCGACCATGTCGGGTATCTTCCGGAAGACGACTGCTACATCGAAAGCTTGCAAGGGATCGAGTCGATCCAAATGATGGCGAGGCTGTCCGGACTGCGGCAAACGGAAGCTCTGCGACGAGCGCACGAAGTCGCCGATTTTTGCGATATGGGACAAGAACGCTACCGAACGGTCGACACCTACTCCACCGGGATGCGTCAGAAACTCAAATTCGCTCAGGCTCTCGTGCACGACCCGGAATGGTTGATTCTCGATGAACCAACCACAGGCTTGGACCCTGCGCAGCGCGAGCAACTTCTGGAACGCATCCTGGTCCTCGCCCGCGAGAAGGGGAAGTCGATCTTGTTGTCGACTCACATCCTGCACGATGTGCAGCGAGTCTGCGAGTCGGTCGTCATCTTGGTGGGTGGCCAAGTCCGATTGATCGATAGCCTGGAAAATCTTCAGCGACCCTCCCGGGCCGGTCTGCAAATCAGTGTCGTCGCAGACGCCGATCTTTTGAAGCAATCGCTCGGCAAGTATGGTATCCCCGCGACCAGCGTGGGACCTGGAGAGTTGCGAGTGGACGGCGAAGGAGAAGAAGTCTTGCGAACCATCTGGCGAGCGAGCAGCGAATCGGGAGTCTTGGTTCAACGCGTGGATCCCTTCCGCAACTCCCTCGAACAAACATTCCTCGACGCGGTCGCTTCGAAGGAGGTGGTGCATGCCCATTATTGATGTCGGTTATCGACCCTGGCAAGGTCTTCGCACTGCCCGCTGGACCAGATCTCTGGTTCTGGCCGAGACCAGTATTCGGCTCGTTTGGCGCAATCCATGGCTGAAACGCATCCTGGTGTTTATGACCACGCCTGCTTTAATCGTCAGCATCTTCGTCGCGTTGTTCGAACAAACGATCGAACGGCCTGCCACGCGTTCAGCGATGACTCAATTCATTCGCTCACCGGCTACCCAGCGTGCAGCGGATCGAGCGGGAATCGACGATCTGAACTTGAGAGAGGATACCGCAACAGCCAGGCACTTCGCTTGGTCCTATCTGATCTTTATTTTGTTTCGCTATCCGCAAGCCTTCGGCATGATCCTAGTCTTGGGACTGGTAGCACCTCGCTTGATCAGTTTCGACCTGCGGAGCAAAGCCTACTTGCTCTATTTATCACGGCCCCTCACTCCGTCAGAGTATATCGCGGGCAAGGCAGCGGTTATCTACTTCTTGCTCTTCCTGATGGCCGCCGTCCCATCACTGATGATCTACGCTGCAGGGCTGTTCCTATCCACGGATACCACTGCTTTCATGCACACGTGGGATATTCCGCTGCGCATCTTGCTGGCGACTTTGGTATTGATGATCCCGACTACCGCAGTCGCTCTCGCCATGTCGGCACTGACGCAAGAAAGCCGTTATGCGGGCTTTGCATGGTTTGCGTTTTGGATCATCGGTGCGGTTTCCTATCAAGTCCTCTGGTTCGCCGATCAGGCGCGTCGCGGAGAACGACCGAGACGTATGGAGTACCTCGGCGATTACAATTCGTGGATGCTGTTCTCCCCGTATGAAACGCTCGGGTACATGCAGATGCAGATCTTCGGGCTGACACAGGGAGAGCCCGTGGCGTGGGGACCATGGGTCGTCGCAATCGTCATCTCAATTCTCGGTTACGGTATCGCTTATCGAAGAGTTGCGAGGATGCTCAAGGCATGAGCGAACCATCGCTTTTGAAACTGGAACATGTCTCGTTGATGTACGGCACCGTCGTCGGTGTGAACGATTTGCAACTCGAACTGCCACCGGGCGCCTACGCGTTGGTCGGCCCCAACGGTGCAGGCAAATCGACATTGATCGGTTTGTTGACCGGTGCACTTCGTCCGACCTTGGGGAATGTTCGAGTATTCGACAAAGACCCCAGCCGCTCACCCAGTATCCTGCAGCGGATCGGGCTATGTCCAGCAAGCGATTTGCTCGTGCAAGGGGTTTCCTCCAGACGTTGGATCCAGTTGCAATTAGCGATCAGCGGATGGTCACAGTCGTCGGCGAGATCGCGAGCCATCGAAGTCCTCGAGCTGGTAGGGCTGGGCGAAGTTCAAAATCGACCCATCCACACCTACTCGCTAGGCATGCGGCAACGCTGCAAACTGGCACAAGCCATCGCGCATCGGCCGGACTTGCTCATTCTCGATGAACCCTTCAATGGCTTAGATCCCGTCGGACGATTCCAGATCGCGGAGATGCTCGTCGATTGGGCGCGCAGCGGCAAGAGTCTGCTGCTGGCCAGCCATGTGCTGCACGAAGTGGAACGAATCACCGATTCGTTCATGCTGATCTTTGGTGGACGATTGCTGGCCAGCGGAACCGCAGGAGAACTGCGACGCCTGCTCGCCGACTTGCCCCAGGAAATCGTTGTCGAATCTTCGAATCGCGATGCGCTCGCAGTCCGATTGTCCAATCAAACCTGGCTCCGTTCGCTGCGAAGAGATGCCAATGCGAAACGATTGATCCTGACTGTCGAACGACCGCTCGAACTGTTTCAATGTCTGGCCCAATGGTCCGCGTCGGGGGATTTGCTCGTCGAAAGGGTTTCGGGCGCCGAAGGAGACATCAGCAGCCTGTTCAAGATCCTCGTCTCAAGACATCGAGGCGAAACGCTTCATCGAGGTGAAACAATACGAACCTCCGAAGGAGCCGCACCATGAGCCCGGGCTTTCTGACTCGTCAATGGCGAGGAATCGTCGGTGTCGCGAGCTACGAGTGGCTGCGATCGTTGACTCCCGTGCGCATCGCATTGTGGATCGCGATGATCCTGTTCCCGTCATCATTGATCCTCGTCGTTGCGTTCTCCGCACCCGAACGATTGCTCCGATCTCCCGATTATCAATCGGTGATCGCAATCCTCTTCTTTGTATTGCTTCCTGAGATCCTGACGATCTTGGGGATGCTCTTGTGGGCGACTCCGATCGTGAATGCGGAGATGGAGGGGCAGACATGGATCTACTCGGTTGTGCGTCCGGAAGGTCGCCGGTCGATGCTGTTAGGCAAATACATTGTTGCGGTCCTGTGGACAACAACGTGCGGTTGGGTTGCGGCATCGATCACGATCCCGTTTGCAGGGTTCAGCGATCCGTTGCGTGCTTGGTGGGTTACGTTGGCGTTGTGCCTCTTGTCATCATTGGCCCACGGTTCACTCTTCGCGCTGATCGGAGTCCTGATTCAGCGACGGAGCATGGTCCTGGCGTTTTTCTACGCGGTAATGGTGGAGGGAATCTTAGGCTGGATTCCTGCGGTGATAAACCAATTCACGATCGCATATCGGATCCGTTCGCTGATGTCGACCTGGCTCGATATTCCGCTCAACGAATCGATGCAGACATCGGAGTTGGTCTCAGACGGCGTCTCGCCCTGGGTTCACATCGCCTGGCTACTGGGTGGCGCCGCCGTGTTTCTCGGAATCGCCTGCTGGCGCGTCCAATCAGCCCAGTACATCGGCAAGACGGAAACTTAGGGATGGGGCGGCGTGCTTCGCCAAATTTCGTCCTCTCGGTCATAGGCTCCGAAGCAATTCCCCCCCTTTTTTGGCAGGTCTCTGGCACCGAATCTGATGAAAACCGGGACAAAGCTCAGGGGAATTCGGGCTCAAGCTAAATTCATCGCGGGTTGGCACGCGGGTTGCTTGCTCCCCCGTCCAGTCTAGTTCGACTGCCAAATCGGGCTGATTTCAACTTTCAAGGAGTTCAACGTGGCAAAGCAAATGGTATTTGATGACGAAGCGCGGCAGCCCCTTTTGGCTGGCGTTTCGAAGCTGGCGCGAGCGGTTCGCAGCACCCTCGGACCGCGAGGTCGCAACGCAGTTCTGGATAAAGGCTGGGGTTCTCCAAAAATCACCAAGGACGGCGTGACAGTAGCTGAAGACATCGAATTGGATGACCCGTACGAAAACTTGGGAGCTCAATTGGTCAAGGAAGCGGCCAGCAAGACCAACGACGTCGCCGGTGACGGAACCACCACCGCGACCGTTCTGGCAGAAGCTATCTTCCGCGAAGGGCTCAAAATGATCGCTGCCGGGGCCGACCCGATGGCTCTCTCTCGCGGAATCGCCAAGGCCGTGGAAACCGTCAATGCGGAAGTCGGCAAGATGGCGACCAGCATCGATGCCAAGAGCCGCAAGGAAATCAAACAAGTCGCCACCATCGCCGGAAACAACGATCCCGCCATCGGCGATGTTCTGGCCGAAGCATTCCTCAAAGTCGGTAAGGACGGCGTGATCGCAGTCGAAGAAGGACGCGGTAGCGAAACCACCGTCGAAGTCGTCGAAGGGATGCAGTTCGATCGCGGTTTCCTCTCCCCACACTTTGTCACCAATCAAGATGAAGTGACCGTAGAACTGGAAGACTGCTACATCCTTATTCACGAGGACAAAATCAGCAACAACAAGAAGCTGATCCCGATCCTCGAAGCGATCAGCAAGGCCAAGAAGCCGTTGCTCATCATCGCCGAAGATATCGACGGCGATGCTTTGGCAACCCTCGTGATCAACAAGATGCGAGGCATTCTCAATGTGGCCGCGGTCAAGGCTCCGGGCTACGGCGACCGCCGCAAGGCTATGCTCGGCGATATCGCCTCTCTCACCAACGCCAAGGCGATCTTCAAGGATTTGGGGATCGATCTGGAGTCGGTCAAACTGAGCGACCTGGGCCGAGCAAAACGCATCAATATCACCAGCGAAGAGACCGTGATCATCGGCGGCGCTGGCAAGAAGGATGCGATCGAAGGCCGTGTTGTTCAGATCCGTCGCGAAATCGAAGCGACCGATAGCGACTACGATCGCGAAAAACTCCAAGAGCGATTGGCCAAGCTCGCAGGTGGCGTTGCACAAATCAACGTCGGTGCTGCTACCGAAACCGAAATGAAGGAACGCAAAGCCCTCATCGACGACGCCAAGGCTGCGACCCAAGCAGCCCTCGAAGAAGGGATCGTGCCCGGTGGCGGTGTAGCTCTCCTCCGATGCGAAGCTGCACTCGCGAAACTGAAACTGCAAGGCGATGAAGCCTTAGGCGCACGGATCGTTGCGAACGTCCTCGATTACCCGCTCCGATCGATCGCTGACAACGCAGGTCTCGACGGCGCTGTAGTCGTCAATCGCGTTCGTCAACTGAAGGACAAGAACGAAGGCTACGATGCGAACGCCGACAAGTATGTCGACATGATCAAGGCAGGGATCATCGATCCAGCTAAGGTCGTGAAGACTGCTCTCTCGAACGCCGCGTCGGTCGCCGCGCTGCTCCTGACCACCGAGTCCCTCATCACTGAAATTCCCAAGGAAGAAGAGCCAGCCGCCGGCGGCCACCATGACCACGACGGTGGCATGGGCGGTATGGGTGGCATGGGCGGCATGGGCGGCATGGGCGGCATGGGTGGCATGGGCGGGATGATGTAGTTCACCCCGTCAACATCCCTTAGCTCATTCATCAATCACATCAACACAATTCATTTCATTACAGAAAGCGTATAGGTGCATCACATGGCCAAGGTAAATATCCGTCCTCTCGATGATCGCGTCGTTGTTCAGCCAGTGGAAGCAGAAGAGACCACCGCAGGTGGGATTGTTCTTCCAGACAGTGCCAAGGAAAAGCCGCAGCGAGGCAAGGTCGTCGCTGTCGGACCGGGCAAGTTGCTCGACAGTGGCGTACGCGCAGCGCTGAGTGTCAGCGTTGGCGATGAAGTCATCTTCGGCAAATACGGCGGAAGCGAAGTCGAAGTCGACGGCGTCGAGTACAAGATCCTGCGCGAGAGCGATGTTCTCGCCAAGCTCGCTTAATTTCGCAAATCTCCAGAACTTCAGTATAAGGAACTGCTAAGCGTGGCTAAGCAATTGCTATTTGATGATCAAGCTCGTGCTCGAATGCTGCAAGGGGTCGAAAAGTTGGCCGATGCAGTTGCGGTGACCATGGGTCCGACCGGACGCAACGTCATCATCGACAAGAGCTTCGGCGGCCCGACCGTTACCAAGGACGGCGTGACCGTTGCTAAAGAAATCGAACTCGAAGATCGATTCGAAAACATGGGCGCGAAACTCGTTGTCGAGGTAGCGCAAAAGACCAGCGACTTGGCCGGTGACGGGACCACCACCGCAACCGTTCTCGCTCGTTCCATCTTCAAGGAAGGTCTTCGCAATATCGCCGCAGGAAGCAACCCGTCGGCGATCCGCCGAGGGATCGATCGCGCTGTCGAAGTCGCTGTCGCCAAGCTGCAAGAACTGGCCAAACCAGTGAGCAGCAAGGATGAAGTGGCCAACGTCGGCGCCATCTCCGCGAACAACGACATGTCGATCGGCAGCCTGTTGGCTGAATCGCTCGAGCGCGTCGGCAAAGATGGCGTAATCACCGTTGAAGAAGGCAAGACGGCAGAAACCAACGTCGAATACGTCGATGGGATGCAGTTCGATAAGGGATACGTCTCCCCGTACTTCATCAATACCCCGTCCGACATGAGCTGCACGTTCGAAAATGCACTCATCCTGCTGTACGACAAGAAGATCAGCAATCTGCGCGATCTGGTTCCCTTGCTCGAAAAAGCAAGCACCGCAGGTCAACCGCTGTTGATCATCGCAGAAGATGTCGATGCGGAAGCATTGACGTTGCTGGTGGTGAACAAGCTGCGTGGAACGCTGAACGTATGTGCTGTGAAGGCTCCTGGTTTCGGCGATCGTCGCAAGGCGATGCTCGGCGATATCGCTACCCTCACCGGCGGAACCTTCATCAGCGAAGACCTCGGCATCCAGCTCGAAAAGATTTCGCTTGAGCACCTCGGACGAGCCAAGAAGGTCGTTGTTGACAAGAACAACACCACGATCGTCGAAGGTGGCGGAGATCGAAAGGCAGTCGAACAGCGAGTGGCTCAGATCCGTGCTCAAATCGAACAAACCGATAGCGAGTACGACAAGGAGAAGTTCCAAGAACGTCTTGCGAAGCTCGCTGGTGGTGTCGCCGTGATCAGTGTTGGTGCTGAGACCGAAGCGGACATGAAGCAGAAGAAGGCTCGCGTCGAAGATGCGTTGCATGCAACCCGAGCAGCCGTCGAAGAAGGCATTCTTCCCGGCGGTGGCGTTGCTCTCCTGCGATGCCGCGATGTGGTTGCCAAGGCAGCTAAGGATCTCAGCGGCGATGAGCGAACCGGTGCTGAGATCATCCTTCGTGCCCTCGAAGCTCCCCTCCGTCAGATCGCTGACAACGCGGGAATCGATGGCAGTGTCGTCGCTGACGAAGTGGGGCAAAAGCCGCACAACTTCGGCTACGATGCAAACAAGGGTGCCTACGTCGATATGCTCAAGGCAGGGATCATCGATCCGGTGAAGGTCGTCCGCACAGCGCTAGCCAATGCTGCCAGCATCTCCGGACTGCTTCTCACCACCGAAGCCCTGGTCACCACCTACGACAAGGAAGACAAGAAGAAGCGTTCCGTCGAAGGTGCGGTTCGCTAAGGTTTCCTATGCGTCGGCTGCGGTTTCATTGAACTGTAGCACCACAGAAAGTCGACTTTCGAAAGGGTCATTCGGATAAGCGAATGGCCCTTTTTTCTAGTCGGTATGGAATACGTACAAACAAGGCCAAAGCAAGTGAATGCGAATGCCAAGCGGGACTACTACGAAATCCTAGGGGTAGAACGGTCCGCCACCTCGTCAGATATCGCCAAGGCTTACCGAAAATTGGCGGTGAAGTACCATCCCGACTCCAATCAAGGGGATCCGGACGCGACGCTCAAGTTCAAGGAAGCTGCTGAAGCTTACGAGGTCTTGAGCGATGATCAGAAGCGTGCTCGCTACGATCGCTATGGCCATTCGGGTGTCGAGGGGCAAGGCGGATTCCGAGATGTCGGAGATATTTTCGAAGCCTTCGGAGATGTCTTTGGCGGTACCATCTTCGAGGATTTCTTCGGTGGCGGACGGGGTCGATCGCGTGTCCGTAAAGGGGCGGATCTCCGATGCGATGTGACGCTCGAACTTGAGGAAGCCGCACGGGGTGTTGCCAAGACGGTCTCTCTCACCCGGCATGGCAAATGCGAACCATGCTCAGGGACCGGAGCGGCTGCCGGGTCACAACCCGAAACATGCAAACGATGCCAGGGTAGAGGTCAGGTCGTTCAGGCAACAGGTGTGCTCCGCGTGCAAACCACCTGCCCGATTTGCCGTGGGAGCGGCAAGACCATCAGCAACCCGTGCCGCGAATGCGATGGCGTGGGCTTGAAGCCCTTCCCAGTCGAACTCGAAGTCAGGATCCCGCCGGGTGTCGATGATGGGATGCGCGTTCGTCTGCAAGGAGAAGGGCAACCAAGCCCGGACGGCGGCCCGCGCGGAGATGCATATTGCTTCATCCATGTGAAACCCCACCCACTCTTCAAGCGAGACGGTCAGGATCTCATCCTCCAATGGCCCATCGCATTCAGCCAAGCGGCACTCGGTGCGACCATCGAAGTCCCAACACTCGAAGGAAGAAAAAATCTAGAGATTCCCGCAGGCATTCAAAGCGGAACGGTGTTCCACATCCGCGGAGCTGGCATGCCTGACCCGCATACCGGTGCCAAAGGAGATCTCCTCGTACAAACATTGATCGAGGTTCCAAAGAAACTCAGCAAGCGACAACAGGAGTTGCTGCGGGAGTTGGCGGAACTCGACGACAAACACATCACTCCGGAACGCAAAGGTTTCATGGACCGGATCATGGCCTATTTCCAAGGTCAATCCACCAACTGATGTCCATGCGTTCATGACACCCACTGACGATTGAGGTATCTGAAAAATGACTTCCACTTCAAATCCCACAGGCGAACATCCCGAGCCCATGGAAGACGCCAACGACGCTTTCTTTGCCGAGCAAGGGAATCCGCCCACCGGCAATCGCGAGGAGTCACCCGAACAACTCGTCGATGCGCTCGAACAGCAACTCACCGATTTGCGGCAACGCGAACTCAAGGCCCAGGCGGAACTAGAGAACTTTCGCAAACGGATCTTGCGAGATACGGAATCGCAGATCAAGTTCTCTCCCATGCCGCTCGTTCGCGATCTGCTCGATGTCGTCGACAACCTGCATCGAGCGATCGAATCCTCGAGCGCTGCCGCAGGTGCCGAGGGTTTGATCGAAGGAGTCAAGATGGTCGAGCAACAACTCGCAACGGTACTCGCCAAGCACTCCTGCAAACCGATCGACAGCCTCGGCAAAGCCTTCGATCCCAATTTCCATCAAGCGATCGCTCAGCAACCGAGCGCGGAGTACCCAGCAGGTACCATCATGCAAGTTGTGAGCTTCGGTTATCTCATGCACGATCGGGTTATCAGACCGAGCATGGTCATTGTGTCGACCGGTCCATCGTAAAACCGCATCTCCAAGCCTATCGAATCAATCCAGGTAAACACCATGCCAACCTACGACTACGAATGCGACGCCTGCAACCATCGATTCGAGCTGTACCAATCCATTTCGGCTGATCCCGAACGACGATGCCCGAAATGCAAGAAACTCAAACTGCGACGATTGATCGGGACAGGTGCTGCTGTCGTTTTCAAAGGCTCGGGCTTTTATCAGACCGACTACCGAAGCGACTCCTACAAAAAGTCAGCCGCTGCCGAAAGCAAGTCTTCGAGCGAAGGCTCAAGCAGCGAATCGAAGTCTTCGTCGGACTCCTCCACATCAAGCAAGCCGGAAGCATCGACCTCGAAGTCGGAATCGAGTAAGCCATCCACCTCCGATTCCTCGGGAAGCGGTAAAAGCAAGGGCTCCAAGAAGAAATCCTCCGAATAACTCGCGGTTTGCAAGGGCCTCAGACGAGGGAACCGGTGCGCGGTCGGTTTGGCAAAAGATGGAGGGCGGAAAGCGGAGGCAGTTGAGGGTTGGAGGTTGACGGTTGGTGTTTTTTATTAGCCGAGATGCGCAAGCATCCGGGTTGAAGTGCACTTTACGTTGCAATGTTTGC
>CAYXFO010000027.1:0-20487 GCA_964464255.1 uncultured Pirellula sp. | reverse complement strand
GTTGTAAAGAAAACCATCGGCTTCAATCTCGACGATCCATTCGATCCCAGCGATGGCCTCCTGAAACTGCAGATCGACGCAGCGAATCGTCCTCGTGGTGGTTTTTCGGACCGAACCCAATGTCTGAAACGCAATGAAGTCGTGGGTTCCCAGTAGGAGATCCCCCGCAGTCCGCATCGCCTGAATATCCAATGATCGAGGAATCCACCATTGATGCATATGCCGCAAAGGATCCGGCACACGGGACGTTCGTATGCAATAGCGATAGCGTTTGCCGATCGCGTTTCGAATCGGATCGAAAGTCGGCACAACGCTGCGACTCTCAAGCACGACGATGTCTCGAGGCAAATGGCAGTTGATCGCCTGCACAAGCCGATCGGCATCCAATGTCCAACTCTCCGTCGAAAAGGACGCGACCTGGCCAACCGCATGTACTCCCGCATCGGTTCGACCGCTTCCTTGGATTTGAACCGCGTGCCCCACCACTTTGCTGACCGCTTCGGACACGACTTGCTGAATCGCTAAGCCATTAGGTTGAATTTGCCACCCTGCATACCGAGTTCCATCGTATGCGAGGGTCAACGCGAATACTCTGCGCTTATCGCCAACCTCAAAGTCCCTCGTCTCGTTCATCGCTCTACGCGAACCGTCAAGCGCTGGATCCCAAAATCAGGCAACCGATCCTGCAATATTCGGAGAATCTCCTTCACCCGGAAATCCAACTCGGTCTTTACTACATGATTTGGGACGAAGACCTGGAGTGCACCGCGGGACACCTTGCCCAGTCGTGTCTGGCCCGACAGTTCGTCGCCGACCGCAGAAACCCATGCTTCCTTCAGCACATCCGCAGACTGCACCGCAGCGTAGCCTCGTTGCTGTATCACTCTTTGGAGCAATGTTGCAATCTTGGTCGCTCCGAGTCGCGTTGGTTGCGGCTTGGGAATTTGGCTTAGGTAATACTCTTCGTCATCCATGACACAGATTTTAACGTCTCTTAGCGGAAAAAACATAGACAAGGAATCCGAGAGCGAACGTTCCTAGACACAACCACAACTGAGTCGGCTTGATCTGCGAGGCTACCAACAGCAAAACGCTCGCGCCCGAGACATATAGGGCCAGCGCGAGATGCTCCCACCATCGAATAGGACGAATGGCATTCATTTCCCGATGCGCCAGCCAAAGAGTGCTGGTGGCGACTGCTCCGCAAGCTGTCAGCGTAAGCCCGAGATAATCCACCAAATCCTTGACCGTCGCTATCCATACGAACAAAGCGCTGACGACCGCCTGCACGAAGATCGCTAGGCGAGGAACTTCCGTCGACGGAGAGAAGGCCCTCGGCAACCATCCGTCGTTCGCCATCTGCGAGTAAACTCGCGGGCCGGTAGCCGTCATCGCCAGAACACTAGTCGCCGACGAGATGGCAATCGTGATCCGCATCACCCATTTCAGCCATTCCCCGCCGATATCATAGGCCACATCGGACACGAAATAATCGCCCCCCGCGATGATCCGTTCAGGTGTGCTGCACGCCAGAAACAAAGCATTCAAGCCCAGATAGATGAGCATCACAAACAGACACGCTGCGATCATCGATCGCCAGACGGCTGAAGACGGCTCGGCGTTGCCACTGGTTTCCTTTGCCCCTGAAGTATCGTGAATCTCTTCCGCAATGTAGATGCTCGCGTTGAATCCCGTATACGCCAAGGAGATGAAGAATAGTTGCACTGCGATCACAAGCCAAACGCTGGGTTGCAGCAACTGCTTTAGGTAACTTGTCTCAAGAAAGGATTCCCGAAGTGCGAACGCTTCCCTTTGCGTATCGTTGGCTCCGAACAGGAAGATAGCGCATGACACTGCGAACACGGCGAAGCCGATCAGCTTGAGTGCAATCACTCCATTGTTGACCCAGGAGCCGGTCCGCAAATTGATCATGTGAAAACCAGCGCACAACGCGATCCATACCGTTGCCAAGATTCTTGCTTGCCATGTCGGCTCAGGCACAGCCATCATGTATTCCCCGAGCACAAGCGCTGCAGCAGCGACCGGCGCTGCAAAACCGGCTGTCAAGGACATCCAACCGGCCATCAATCCGGTCGCGGGATGAACGTACCGCGATAGGAAGGAATACTCGCCCCCCGAGAGTCGCACGCGACGAGCTAAAGCCGCATATGCGATCGCTCCACAAAGCGCATGCAAGCCGCCGATCAACCACGCCAGCAGAACCAATCTGGCATCCCCAAGCGCTCCCAGCGCGTAGGAACTGGATATGTAGACTGCCGAGCCAATCATATTCCCAATGATCAGGCAAACCAAGGAAACGAATCCGATCGTCGAACGGGCCGATGCTCTAGGATTCACTCGTGTCTCTCCGGCTCGGTCGGTAACGCCATCATGGACTCAAGCAATGGTTGCGGCGATTCAGGGACTCGGAACCGAACGCCCGCATGTCTAGCATAGCCTCGCATAAACTCCGCACCGCTCATCGCTCGTTTGCCCGAGGGCTGTACCGATTCGAGTGCCATCACACCATCGCGAGCGATCACGCCTACTGCCTGGTCCGACCAAGACACGTTGATCGATGCAACATCGGCTGGAAGCAACAAACCGCCCACTTCCCCGAACTTGGAAACATCGGCAGACTCAATCGGAGTCGCACGATGAACGATCACTCTCAACGATTTCCCGTCGGGTAGCTCGAGATGTGTGAATACCCCGGGCCAAGGTTGCAAACCGCGGAGTTGGCGATCGAGCCAACGCACGGGATAGTTCCAATGGAGTTCGCCGTCCGATTTCTTGAGACGAGGTGCTCGCGTCGCATAGCTTCGATCCTGCGGCGAGCGGACGGACTGATTATCCAGCTCGAGCATCTCGATCGCGCGAAGGGTCGGCTCTATGCCCAGTTGGCTGAGACGAGCCTCTAACTCGCCTGCATCTTCGCCCATGTGAATCCTTGTAGTTGCCGAGGTCAGAATCGGACCTGCGTCCAAACCAGGTGTCATGTGGATCACCGACACGCCTGCAAATACGTCACCTGCCAGCACCGACCATTGGACCGGAGCCGCACCGCGATGCCGAGGCAACAGCGATCCATGCAGATTGATGCCACCCAAACGCGCTGCTGAAAGTGCCTCGGGCTTGAGTATCTGTCCGTAATCGCAAACGACCAGCAGATCTGCATGCAGGCTAGAGAGCCATGAAACCGTTTCGATATCGTTGATCGATATCGGGGTATGCACTGCCAAGCCGCGTTGTCGTGCCCAGACGATCACGGGACTTTCAGGCGGCCCTTTCCCCTGCGATGGCGCTGCCGGCCGAGCTACAACGCAGGCGATCTCCCGCGCCGAAGCGTGGATCGCGTCAAAGCTAGGGACCGCAAAGGGTCCGTTTCCCATCAATACGATACGCATGCCAAGTAACTGTTTGTGTAAAAGCTCAATTGTTGCAGAGGATCAATCCGTATCTGAATCATTCTTGAAGAACCTGACGATACTGCGTCGCATTGTAACGTCGATTTGCCCCGGCAGTTGCATGCGGCGAGGATGCGGTCCCTGATCGATTGGCTGCAGGAAACTGCGCAGTTTATCCCAGTGCTTCGCCGTCACTCCCTGCAAGGGCCACGACAAATCGTGCCAAATGGCTACTAGCCCCTCGCGAACAACACACCATGCGACATCTTCAAAAGCCTGTGCCGCAAACTCTACGCTTCCGGCATCCTCGGATACTCGAGCTGTCTGCAGCCATTGACGGGCCGACTCTTCGACGAATTCATGTTCTTCGCGGATCTGCTGTATCGCTTGCCACAATCGCCGATCCACGTCGGATGTCTCGGAAAACGCTCGCAGATAAGGGAGCAACTGATGACGAATTCGATTTCGAGTGTAGGCTTCCGAAGCATTGGAACGATCGATCCGAAACGGCAAGCGATTCGCTTCGATGTACTGCATGATTTGCGCGCGCGACACGGATAGCATAGGATGAACAAGTGTCAAATTGCTCGCGAGCTTTCGTGTGGGTGGAATCGAAGCTAGCCCGCGCGGCCCGCTCCCGCGCAACAACCGATGAAGCATGGTCTCAACCACATCGTCTGCATGATGTGCGGTCGCGATCCACTGAGCGCCATGCCGAAGGGCAATCCTGCGCAGATGCCGATGACGCGCTTTGCGCAGTGCTTCCTCGCCGAACATCATTTCTTTGGCCCCCTGCGCTGAGAACGCATCTTCCTCGGCAAGACGAACGATCTCGCAGGGAACCCCCCATCGATGAGCCAAATCGCATACGAACTCCCGATCACCGTCGCTTTCCGGACCTCGAAGTCCGTGATCGATATGAACGACGACGAGTGGTGCCTGACGATCTGAAATCACGCGAAGAGCGTGGAGCAACGCTACACTATCGGGCCCGCCACTGACGCCCACCACCGAAGTGGAACGACTCCATAAATCGAAAGGCCACGAGCGCAGAATCGATGCTTCGACAGATTCCATGACTCGGATTACTCGGAGCCACCCTTGGCTGGCTTGACAGGCGTGTTGTTTTCAAAGTCTCCCGCGGTAGCGATGACAAGGAACTCGGGATTGATGTATTCCTTGATGGCCTCGTTCACATCGTCGACCGTCAAAGCTGCGATTTGCGACTCAAGTTTCTGGTAGTACTGCATGTCGCGGCCAGCGAACAGATTATTCGAGAGCATTCGGGCCAGTAAGCCATCTCGGGAACGATTCAGTTGTTGACTCTGCAGATATCCTTGGGTGGCGTCCTGCAGTTCCGTCTCCGAGATCCCGTCGTCGACGATCTTTTTGATTTCCTCGCCGATTGCCTGCACCAACGCATCTCGGTTGGACGGATTGGCGATCGCACGAATATTTAATTCAGCGTATTCATCAATCGCATTGGCTCGAAGTGAACTGGCAACGCTGTAGGACAGCCCCTCCTTCTGCCGAACACGATCCCCGAGTCGCGACGACAAGGCGCTGGCACCGAGGATATAATTGCCCATCAGCAAAGCCGGGAATTTGGGGTGATCATCGCGAAGTGCATATTGCTGGCTCGCGTAATAGACCGAATTGGCTTTGTCGGGAGTTTCGATCGATTGCATCGCAATCTTGACATCGCTGAGGGGAGCAACAGGAACTCGCTGATAGGGGATCTTCGAAGTCCAACCGGTCAGCATGTTCGACAAGCCAGCCTTCACTTCCTCGGGATCAAAATCGCCAACCACAGCGATTTCCCCTTCGCTCCCGGACAGAAACTTCTGGTGGATTTGCTTGACATCCTCGAGGCTCAGGTTGCGGAGATCCTCTAGCTCCTCATCGATTGTCGCCACATACCTCACATCCCCCCTTTCGTAAGGGTTTAGGATGCGTGCTACAGACAGATAAGCCAACACTTGCGGTTCTTGGCTTTGATTCTCAAGTTGCGCGATGGATTGTTCCTTCAATAGCTCAAATTCCTTTTCGTCCAAGGTTGGCTCGCGGAGGATCTCGCGCACGACTTCTAGGACTTCAAGAAGGTTCTCCCGCTTGGTCTCGATCGAAACGATCAATTCTTGCTGTTGGGAACCTGCACCGATGTTTGCCTTCAGTTGGTCGAGTCGATCATTGAGTTGCTGGAGGCTCATGGAACTGGTGCCACGAACCATCAACGAGCCCAGCATTTCGACAGCCGCCATCTTACCGTTCAGCGATGACTCGTCGCCGAATCGCAAATTGATCGATACGTTCACGGTAGATCCACGCGTCTTCTTTGGTAGGAAGGCAAACGGAATCCCGGTAGCGAGCTTCCCCTTGATCATTCGCGATTGAATATTCTTAGGAGATGGATCAAACGCTTCACCTTCGGCTGCTGCCTCGCGTCCCTCGTATCCCGATAGCATCTGGTTGATGTTGGGCCGGTCGGGGATCTCGATCCGCTCGGAAGATGCGATCGGCTCGAACAATCCGAGAGTGCGATTATTTCGAACCAGATATCTATTTGCAGCTTGCTGTACTTCCGAAGCGGTCGTCTTCTCAATCCCATCGCGATGCAAGAAGTAAAGGCGCCAGTCGCCCTGGGAGGCCCAATCGCTCAGTTCGATCGCCAAACTCTGCGTCTTTGCCGCCATCATTTCACGTTGGTTCAAAACCTGACGGCGCGCCCGATCGACTTCCTCTTCGGTAATCGGAACCTCTGCCAGCCCCTCCAGGGTTTGAATCATGGCCTGCCTCGCTTCTTCCAGCGATTTGTCTTTGGGAACTTGAGCCAAAAATGTTATCGAGCCTGGATCATGGAGAGTCAATGCGCCGCCACCGACACCGGTTGCTAATTTCGGCTCTACCATCGACTTGTACAGGCGGCCGCTTGGCTCGTCGGTCATGATGATCGAAAGAAGTTCGATCGCTGGGAACGATGGATCGGAACCTGCGGGGACATGATACATTGCACCGACATACTGAGAGTCACCCACCCGTCTGACGGTGGTTATCCGATCCCCGTCTTGCGGAGGTTCGATGGTGTAGGTTTTCGGGAGTGGAACAGTAGGTTTTGCAATCGCGCCGAAATACTTTGTGATCCACTTGAGCGCTTTGTCTTCGTCAAAGTTACCAGCGACGGTCAACATGGCGTTATCGGGACGATAGTATTTGCGATAGAAGGCACGAAGGCTGTCGATCGGAACGCGTTCGATGTCGCTCCGGTTTCCGATTGTGGATTTGCCGTAATTGTGCCACTGATAGCAAACCGATGCCATTCTCTGTTGAAGGACTCGGACCGGGCTATTCTCACCTCGTTCAAACTCGCTGCGGACGACCGAGAACTCGGACTGCAGATCCTCGTTTCGGATCCTGCTGTTCACAAGTCGATCGGCTTCGAGTCGGATTGCAAATTCGAGATTCTCATCCGACGCTGGCAAGGTCTCGAAGTAGTTGGTGCGGTCCAGCCAGGTGGTACCGTTGTACTCAGCTCCGCGATCCTTTAGCTGTTTGGGAATATCCGGGTGCAGTTCCGTCCCCTTAAAGAGCATGTGTTCGAGTAGGTGAGCCATTCCGGCTTCACCATATCCCTCATGGCGGGAGCCCACAAAGATGGTGCAGTTCACCGTTACCTTGGGCTGGCTTCGATCTTGAAAGATTAGGACCCTGAGTCCATTATCCAGGGCATATTCGGTGATTCCTTCAACACTCGTGACCTTCGTCGGCATATTGTCGTCGGCGATACCAAGAACGGAAAAGATACTAATCAATAGCAGAGTGAGACTAATCCCCCGCACGGGGACGCAATCGCAGGACATCGGAAACAGCTCCGGGCAAAACCCCTCGACACGTTGAAATCTTTCGTATTGTAGACCATATTTCGGATTTGCGATCGAGGGTAAACGCTATGGCATGGCTCGAAGTTCTGGATTCCCACGCGCTGGAAGAAGGAGCGGGGGTCGAGGTTTTGCATCAGGGGAACGTGATCGCAGTGTTCCGACACGAAGGAGGGTTGTATGCCATTGACGGGTTATGCATGCATCAGGGGGGCCCGCTTGCTCGCGGGAAACTGGCCAACGGAACGATCCAATGCCCATGGCATGGATGGATGTACGAACTGGAAACCGGTAACAACGCCGTAACCTGCCAACGTATGTTGCGGACTTATCCGGTCCGGGAAATCGATGGGAAAATTGCGATTGACTTGGAAACCTAACGTTTTCTAGCATCCTCGGCTGAGTTGTCATTGAGCCCTGGATTTTGCGGTCAGGAGGACCGAAGTGCAAACCATCAAAACTGCAGTCGTTGTTGTTTTGTTGTTGTTCCTTCTTTACGGCGGTTACGTCGCGCTCAACGGAACGGACGCTCCGATGTCGGAGGAGCTTCGGAATTTGGTGAGTGTCGGAGAAACGTCGCCTGATGTATCTCCTCCTCCGATGTTCCAACCCAATGCAGCTCCGACAGCAGGAGCGACAACAGAGGGCGCAACAACAGAGGATCCATTTAAGAAATTCGCCTCGTTGCCGACTCCAAGCTTTAGTGCCCCCAACAAAGCAACGGATCCAGCGGCGGTTCCCCCCGCACTTCCAAACCCCGGATTGCCTTCTCCTCCGACCATTCCCGAGATCCCGGAAATCGATGTGCCGGAATTGGAGAAGCCTGTATCGGCTCCCGGTGTGAATCGCGATGAGTCTTCGCAAGGGGCTGCGGATCGCAAAGTGAATGCTCAGGAGATTTCTGCAAAGGTTGATCCTGCATCGAAAGCGGATCCCGGTTTCGGACTGGCACTCCCATCCGCAAAAGGAAACGATGTTCCGCTTCTTCCGAAGGGGGCATCGACTCCGAACGCCGGATTGCCTCGAACCGTCCCGCCAACAGTTCCCAGTCTCGATCTCCCATCCATGCACGGTGATGCTCAAACGCTCGCCGATGTAACGGCCCCCAAGCCCGATGCAGCCTCGGGCGTTCCTCAGCCTGCGATGCCTGCCTCAAAGCCCGGTCGCTCGTACGAGAACGCAAAGCAAGTTGCAATGGATCAGATCAAGGAAGGGGACTTGAAGAAAGCTCTCGCAACACTGTCACTATTTTACAATGCACCTGAGTTGACCAATACGCAAAGAACCGACCTTGTGGATCTGCTCGATGCGCTCGCTCGTGAGGTCGTCTACTCACGACGCCATCTGATGGATTTCGCATTCGTGGTTGCCGCAGGTGATACATGGGACCAGATATCCAGGCAGTACGATGTACCGGCGGATATCCTCGCTCGCATCAATGGTCTTGATCCTACGCAACCGCCTCCTCCCGGAACCAATCTCAAAGTTGTTCCCGGTCCGTTTCGCGCAGAAGTCGATTTAGGACGCAACGAAATAACGGTCTTTGTCGGGGACTTGTACGCAGGTCGATACCCTTGTTCCTTCGGCCAAGAGCCTGCACCGGCACCTGGAGTATTTCAGGTACAGAAAAAAGCTCTTGATCGGAACTACTACGGCAGCAATGGAGCAACGATCGCTGCCAACGATCCCGGGAATCCTTATGGCGGGTATTGGATAGATCTGGGGGATTCACTCTGTATTCACGGATCGCCTCAATCCGAGGGTGGCCCAACCCAACTCGGTTGCATCAGCTTATCACCGCTGGATGCCAATGATGTTTTTGGTATGCTCATCGTCGGTTCAGAAGTGACGATTCGACGTTAGAGTTTCCCGAAAGCACGAGTCAGCCTTGCAGTACGATAAAGATCTCTTAAAAGCTTTGGTGCGAGAACACGCGCTCCAGTTCGGACAATTCACCCTCGCCAGCGGCAAGCAGGCTTCGTTTTACCTGGATTGTCGCAAAATTACTCTTCACCCTCAGGGCTCGAACCTCATCGCCGCAGGGATGCTGGACGGGATCACCGGCAATCGTTTCCCAAGTATTCCGGATGCTGTTGGTGGATTGGCCATCGGTGCCGATCCGATCACGGCTTCTATCGTGGTTCTCGCTGGCCAACGGGGACTTCCGTTGCGAGGGTTCATGGTGCGCAAGGAAGCCAAAAGCCATGGGACCGGTAAACTCGTCGAAGGTCCCGTAACTCCGGGCATGAAGTGTGTGATCGTCGAAGATGTGATCACCAGCGGTGGCAGCGCCCTGCGGGCTGTTGAATCCGCAAAGGATTTCGGAATGGAAGTCCTAGGTATCTACGGGGTCATCGATCGACTCGAGGGAGGCCGTGAAGCCATCGAGCAAGCAGGCTTGCCATTGACCACGCTTCTTACGATGAACGACTTCCGCTGATTTCTGTACGCACGGAAATTTCTATTCGGCGGTCACTTGAGAAACCTTCGGTACTGTCACAATTTTCTCTTGTGTTCGCCAACCGCTACCACTGGTTAAGGCTCGCCACCATTCCTTGAGCCATGTGAGCAAACTGTTCGCCAGCCAGAGTGCCCATAGCAGCATCAAGATTCGATAGTACCAAATCGATACCGCGAACACCCAAGGTTGCGGTAACTGTTCCCCAGAGCGTGGGGTAAACCATTTGAGATAACCTTCGTAACTCTCATTCCCGACAATAAACATCCTGGGGGATCCGAGTAGTCCCACTCCCACGACCGATACCAAGGTTCCGATGGCAACCACGGTCAAGATGACATTGACTATCTGCAGAAAGTTAAAGGTATCTGCCTTCAGCGACATCGGCTCCATTCGCTTGCGCATGGAGATGCTAAAGAGCCACACGACTACCAGAAGCGATGCGACGACGTTGACCTGCGTGAGGCCGATAACCAGCAGGATCCATTCCCAGGTTCGCAAGGGGGAATGAAAACGACTCCCCAGGATAATGGCAATGCATATCGAGACGACGAGGATCACCCAGAATCGAACCGCAGGTCCACGAACCGGTCCCTGGGCCCACAGCACCCATTGCGAACCCGGAATCTGCATCTCGGATCGAATGTTTGCGACATCGCTGGGCATTTCCAACTTGGGAAGTACCACCAAGTTGCTCATCAGTTCCTCGCTGGTCCACTCGATGATGACATTCTGCGCTCCTGGCTGAAGGGTAAGTAGGCATTGATCTCCTTGGCGACGGATCGGCGCATTGCGTCCACCAACGCGGATATCGGTTACCGTGGAGTTGGGTGGGAGCAGGAGCGTTTGCTCGCCACCAAGACTCGACTCCACATCAAACGTTAGTTTCGATTTGCGTTGGCGGCTTCCTAGCTCCAAGCTTTGGACGAGCGACTGGATCGTGAGCAGTTTACCGGGGACCGCCGCTGGTCTCTTGAATTGCAGTGTGATTGCATCGCCTGGCCAAGGATACCATTCGGGAATGAGTGTCTCTTTTTGGGTATCGAAGATGGGAGTACCTCCCTCGGCTTGCATGCTCCAAACGGGCGAGGTTTCGACCAGCCACTTCTCCGAAACATTGCTTGTCGGTTTTGCCGATAGCTTGATTTGCTCGCTGATGGGTATTTCCGACTGCCACTCGAACGATCGATCCTCGGCGCCAAAGTTTACATCGACAGATCCATTCTTATTCACGATCCCAGGTGTCACGATCTGCTCTCCGTCGACAATCGGAACCGGTACCGACACTGCTTTACCGAGTTGACTCCGCCGACTGACCGTGGTGAACACTTTCCATACCAGACCGATTTCCAAGCGGCGTTCGACTCGGAAAGCAGCGCGGAAGTTCTTTTGGTCGTAATTGGCCTCTCCTTCGACTCGCTGTTCTTTGCGGACGAAGATTACTTGATTCTCCGGTTTCCCATCGTTGCTCACGCCGGTCCAGGTCCAGTCGGCGGCATCGATCTGCAGTTGCCGAGGGGGCAAGATAAATGCCCATGTCCATTCAGTGGCCTCGACGACACGACCATCTACTTCGATGCTGTGGATACCTTGCGGGACCAAGACCCAAAGGTGCCCATCATCGCGTCGTGTCACCACCGCATCTTGGCCATCGACCAATACGCGACGCGGGAACCAACTCGGAAACTTGCCGGGAAGCGGTACCGCAACCTCCGCCGTAGCATGAATGGTAGTCTGGAGCTCAAGCTGATTCTGATCCAACTTCAGTTTCATTTCCGGGATCTCTGCCGCATGGGGAAATGAATCGTTGGCCTGCTTGAGCCGTTCCTTGAGCACCCCAAGTGTTTGCGAATCAGGGATCTGCGCGATCAATGGGTGAAAGCTCCCAGATCCCAGAGCGATCGCAAGGGCAAGGATGAAGATTGCGGGAGTGGGACCTGTCGCTGGAGTTGCTTTCATCAAAAGTTCTTTCCATCGCTTGCCAAGCCCCTCGAGCATGATGACCAACAAAATCGCGATCAAGATCAATCGCAGCGCGGTCATGGCTCGATGCATATTGCACGAAATCAGAATCGGCCGAATCGTCTCCTCTGCTGAAACAGGTCCATCCCAAAAGCACTGCACTGAATTCCCAATCCACTGGGGCTTTGCAACTCCTGTTTGAATGCTTGTCTTCGGATCGTAGAGCATATTCGATGCTTGGAGTGATTGGCCTGGGACAAACAGACCCTTGCTCGATGACGGTATTGGTATCTGCGACTGGGGGTAGTTTTCGATGGAATAACTTCGTTTCGTCTGAGCCTGCTGCTCGGCCTCCATGTACAACATGCCGCTATCCGAAGACCTATCGGACGGGTCATTGGATGTCTGGTCCATCCATTGAAACAGGGTGCGATAACGGAACGAGTTGTTGTTTGGCTCGAGTTGCGGATAGATGGCGTTTTGAATCTGAACGGCTGCAAAAGGAATCAAATTGAACAGAAGGATGGCAAGGGCGATATTGCGCCACCAAATCAAAGCCTTCTCGTGCTTGCCAGTCCCCACAACGCGGAGGAGTGCCACCGGGATCAACAGGAAGAACCACGTCCAGCGCGGTGAGCCGGGCTCATGGTAACACAGTGCAAATGCGACCAGCGCGATCAAGCCTGGAAGGATTCCATACAGACGAAACACGGCCAAACTGAACACTAGCAGCAGGAACATGTCGAGCAGCGTCCATGCGGTTAGCCAGTCCCCTTCGACGCGATCGGCTCCGAAAAGAGCGAGCACCCGCCAACCGGGTGGCAGGTAGAGGGAGATCTGCAATTTATCGGCGGTGGTCTGCCATCCAGTAGCCGCTATCGTCCCGTTGGTGGTCGCTCTACCGACCGCTTCGATTTGGGGACGGCGTTCGCGCAGCTCGAATCCTTGAGAACCTGTCGTGGGATTCTGGGTAATCAGTTGCCGCGCTCCTCGTATTCTCACGACCCCCAACTCATGATTGTTGGCGACATCCAATCGAGTGATTTGACGAGGTTCGCCGAATAGGGAATCTTCGTACGTGATCCCTACTCCATCGTCGTCGAGCCAAAGGACTCTATTGATCGACAGTTCGTTGGGCTTGTCGGCCCCCATGCCACGAGTCTTCTCGACCAACGTTACCGGCGCATTGGTGTTCCATTGAAAGACGGTTAGGTTCCGCCACTTCTCAGGGAAGCGGGTAATTTGCGCGTCGATAGGGACAAGACCCTGGAGTTCGACTGTGCGGAGATTGGGCGCAGGCTGAAGAGCCAGCAGTTCCGTCGGCTTCGCGGGTGGCGTCTCAACCGAGTACTTGAGCTCCTTGAGATCCGTATTGCGAAACGCGTCGATCACAATGGTCCAATTGCCGGCCCGAATCTGGGCCTTCAGTTTCCCTGTTTCGTCGATCGCAACAGGAATGGAACTGGTGACGTACGAAAGTTGCCAACCCTCGGGCAAAACGAAACCGAGTTCCTCCTCGCGGCTTTTCCCTGTGGCGGTCAGGTCGATCTCGGTTCGCAACCACATCGGCGAACCGTCTTGAAGCAAACGGTACACTTCATAGGAGAAACTATCCTGTTCGACTTCGCCGACCGTGGCGCGATTCAACCACAGTTGTCCGTTCGAGTCCCAGTTGGGCGTAGCAACCAATTCATCGCGCACCATCAAACGAATCCAACCATAGCTACGCGGAATGGCGATCTTCTGAGGTATAGCGTTCCATCGCCATCGCCCCTGCAGCGTGTAGGAACCGGCAGGTAACTTCACCGACGGGAATCCATGGTGCTCCACGACGATTAGGTTTTTGGTACCGTCCGATACTTCCATAGGCCAGTGTTCTATGCCGCCGGGAAGAGGAATCCACGACTCGCGGAACACACGTACTGGAACCTTCCAATCACCTTGTGTTTGGTCGGCGTCGATTTCCACTTGCGAGGGCCAATAGTGGATTTTTTCCTGTGCATCCCGATAGGTGGGCGGGGATAGCTTGGATTCCTCGTCCCAAAGCGCCCAGGGAATCCAAGGTCGCAGTGGTTCAGGAATCCACTGCGATTCAGGGCGTGGCGGTTGGCTTGCGGCATTCGTTTGCTGAGGGAGTGGCTCGGTCCACTGGTTGTTCTGCGCTTCGCAAACCTGCATGCACATGCAAGCGATCGCGGGCAGCAATGGGATCAACAGAAGTAGACGTTGTGAGAATGCACGGCTTAACATGGACTCGGTCCCTGCAATCGACGAGCACTGAGCCCAGGAGTCCGCCTCGACACAAGGAGGAAATCATGACAAAGAACTCACCGGTGCACCGCCTCGTTTAGAACGATCGTGTGACCTCCATTATATTCTGTTGTGTGTCCGATGAGCCAAGAGAATTCCGGTTTATAACGGTGGCCGATCAGGATCACGGCCGAGATCTGCTAGCAACCTGATCGGTTAGACATTACCGTTGGATATTCTGCAGCGGTAACTCGCTGATTCTTTCCACGATGTCGGTTGGATCGACGCGAGTCTGGATTTGGTGCAGAGGTCGGAAGACCATGACTCCATTTTCAAAGACCAGACCATAAATCTCCGTGGTTTGGCATTGGCCGAACTCCGCACCCTGCATCGCAATCGGGCAGGTCTGATAGGGCAGAAAACCGACGTAACGGAAACCGTACAGTCGCTTCTTGCCGCACCCATCCACACCAATCACCGATTCATAATAGCCCAACGGTACGTTCGTTGCCTTCACACGAAACGGCGGGGGCTTGACTGCATCAGGGTTAGATACTTTTTCCCCTGGGTTGGTAAAGCCAGCAGCACCGCGGACTACTTCTGCGATGGCCCGCACATTCTCGTCAGTCTGCGAGTCCAGTTTCTGATTGATCGAGGTCAAGTTCCATCCATCCTCGAGAGTGATCGCTACGTCGGCGATCCCGAAGCCGCTTCGAACATCGATCGAATACTCTTCTGAAAAATCAGGCAGGTATTGCAATTCGATTTGTACAAAGCGATCGTCGACGACTTCGCGAATCGGTTTGCCACTATCGCTTAGAATCGTCTGTGCCGCACTGGTCACGAGCAGATAGGGTTTCGGACGATAGTAGCGAATCCCAGTATCTTGCGGTTGAGGATTCGAGCGGACCCGTACGCGAGGTGCGCACGCGGTTGAAACGAAGAGCATGAAAATGACCAATGCCCAGGCGTGATTCTTCATGGCACACTCCCTTGCGCCGATTCCACAGAACGAGTCCCTTCAACATCGAACCTATTTCGGTATGAAGAATGTATGCCGAATAATCGTCTCGAAACTCATGAGCGATTTGAACCAGAATGGGGGAATTCGATTCCATTTGTAGGGGATGAAGGGTTGCGGTCACTCGGATGTTTTTCCACAGGCCGCTACAATAGGGGGTATGATTTCGAGCAACTGCCGTGATGCCTCGCTCGGCAGCTCGAAAGGGAAGTCTGTGTGTCAATCACTTTTTTGGATACAGCATCGGAGTAGCCATGAGAACAATATCCTTCCAAACATTCGTTCAACCGCGAACCCTTTTCTCGCTTGTTGTGGCATTCCTGCTGGTTTTTTCGGCATCGGTGCAGGCTGACGATAGAAACGACGAACCTCGCGAACATACCACCGATAGCTTAGAAACCGTCCGAGGCCGGATCGAAGAGAAAAAAGCGGTCTTGGTCGATGTTCGCGACTTGGTGGAATGGAACGCCGGTCACGTTCAGGGGGCCAAGCACCTGCCGTGGCGGGAACTCCAGGACAAACTCAAGGAAGAGGACGTCGCGAAGAAGCTATCCAAGGATGTCATTGTTTATACGCACTGTGCCGTTGGATACCGATCGCTCCGCGCAGCGAAGATACTCAAGAAGTATGGGTATGATGTTCGCGCTTTGAAGCCGGGATACGAGGAACTCGTGAAGGCGGGCTTCCCATCCGAGTAGGCCCTATTGAATCGTATCCAATCCTAGATCAGTAATCGGTCGATCGAGTGCTGATCCTTCGGACATCGGGCGCTCTGGATCGGTTTGCTTTTTTACCGGGACTACCACCAATCGCCCGACATCCAAGCGAGTGACTCTGACCTCTTGGCCAGGTTCGATGAGTCCGACTTCGCTGATTGCCTCAAACGATCGATCGCCGATCTTGACGGATCCGCGAGGGAGAAACTCATTCTCCGTGACGCCGACGGAACCAATCAGAGATTTGGGATCGGCCTCTGCGGCATCGGACCAAACAAACTCTTCAGCCCTCTCCGGTTTAACAATCATCCTGCGTCCGAAAGGAGTTTTGGGCCAGATGTAAATCAACAGGAATAACATTAAGGGGATCAACGCGAGGGTGGTTAGCAACATCCACATACCGCTGGTGGGACTGTGCCTGAATGCGAAGACGACCGATGTGAGGCACAAGATTCCAGTGATAGCGAGTAGGATACCGCCACTGGGGACGAGCAAATCGACTACGAAGACAATGAGTGCGAGGACAAACAGGACAAGGGCGATACCTAACGCAGTGCTCATGACGGTTCATATCCGAGATTGGGTGACAGCCACCGCTCGGTCTCGCGGACGCTGATTCCTTTTCTCTTGGCGTACGCTTCGACTTGGTCGCGGGTGATTCGGTCCACAGCAAAGTATCTCGAGTTCGGATGTCCGAAATAGAATCCGCTGACGCTGGCTGCTGGCCACATGGCGCACGACTCCGTGAGGCTGACGCCGATTTGGCGTTCTGCGTCCAGGAGTTCGAACAGCGTTCTCTTTTCGGTGTGATCGGGACACGCAGGATACCCCGGCGCAGGCCGAATACCGCGGTAGGCTTCCTCGATCAATTGATCATTGGAGAGATTTTCTTCGATCCCGTATCCCCAATCAAGACGGGCTTGTTCATGCAGCAATTCCGCAAACGCTTCGGCCAGTCGGTCGGCTACCGCCTTTACCATGATCGACGAGTAATCATCGTGCTGGGCCTCGAATTTCCGGGCCATTTCGTCCGCACCGATACCTGAAGTGACCACAAAGGCACCCAGATAATCATTCCGTCCGGAATCGACCGGCGCGATGTAATCCGCCAGCGAACGGTAATCGTTTTGTCCCTTTCGTTCCCATTGCTGACGCAGGAAATGAAAACGGGTCAATTCCTTGGTTCGGGACTCATCGGTGTACAAGATGACATCGTCGCCGACGGAGGCCGCTGGCCAGAATCCGTAAACCGCGTTCGCCGACAATTGGTGATTGACGATGCAGTCAAAGAGGATTTTGTTCGCGTCGTCGAACAATTTCTTCGCTTCGGTTCCTACAACTTCATCGGAAAAGATTTTCGGGTATTTGCCTTTCAGTTCCCATGCCATGAAGAACGGGGACCAATCGATGTACTTTGCGATTTTCTCGATCGAGTAATCCTTCAGAACCTTTGCTCCGGTGAAGCATGGGCGATCGACACGGACAGTGGCCCAGTCGGTCGCGAATTTTTTGCTCAGGGCTTCGTTGTAGGGAACGAGCTTGATCTGTCTCGCTTCATAGCTTGCCCGGAGTTCATCCTGCAATTTGATATTCTCCCCCACATACTTCGGCTTGAGTTCGTCATTGCACAGCGACTCAACCACACCCACGCATCGCGATGCATCGAGCACATGCACGATCGGTTCCTTGTAATGGGGTGCGATTTTGACGGCGGTGTGTTTGGCCGAAGTGGTCGCGCCGCCGATGAGCAACGGAATCTTCATGCCCGTACGTTGCATTTCGCGAGCGACATGCGTCATTTCATCGAGGCTGGGAGTAATCAATCCCGACAGTCCGATGATATCGACGCCATGCTTTCGAGCTTCTTCGAGAATGCGTTCGCACGGGACCATTACCCCTAGGTCGATGACTTCGTAATTGTTGCACCCCAGCACCACTCCGACGATGTTCTTTCCTATGTCGTGAACGTCTCCTTTGACGGTGGCCATCAAGACCTTGCCCCGAAACGCTTGGCCCTCGAGCCCCGCTTCTTGTTTCTCCTGTTCCATGAAGGGCTGCAGATACCCGACTGCTTTCTTCATCACGCGTGCGCTTTTGACAACTTGTGGCAAGAACATTTTGCCAGCACCGAAGAGGTCGCCGACGACACTCATGCCATCCATGAGCGGGCCCTCGATCACTTCGAGGCATCGTGTACAGGATTGTCTTGCCTCCTCGGTATCCTGCTCAATGAATTTGTCGATGCCTAGGATCAACGCATGCTTGAGGCGTTCTCGGACAGGTTTTTCACGCCATTCCAGATTGTCTCCTGAGGATTTTTTGGTGCCGGACCCTTTGTAGGTTTCCGCAAGCGTCAGGAGTCGTTCGGTTGCATCGGGGCGACGATTGAGGAGCACATCTTCGACATGTTGCAGAAGATCCTTCGGTATATCCTCGTAGACAGCCAACTGACCGGCGTTGACGATCCCCATATCCATTCCCGCACGGATGGCGTGATACAGGAACGCGGAGTGCATCGCTTCACGGACCACATCGTTGCCGCGGAATGAGAAACTGATGTTGCTGACCCCTCCAGAAACACGGACACCGGGGCATTGCTGTTTGATCAAACGGCATGCATCGATAAAGTTGACCGCATAGTTATCGTGTTCCTCGATCCCTGTCGCGACCGTCAGGATGTTGGGGTCGAAAATGATATCTTGGGGAGGGAAGTGGACCTTGTGTACCAAGAGATCGTAAGCGCGTTTGCATATGCGGGCCTTTTCGGATGTCTCAGTCGCTTGCCCTTTTTCATCAAACGCCATCACGACGACCGCAGCGCCGTATTGCCGAATGATGCCAGCACGATGGAGGAACTCCTCTTCACCGTCCTTGAGGCTGATGCTATTGACGATCGCTTTGCCTTGCACGTTCTGGAGACCAGCCAGGAGAACTTCCCATTTGGACGAGTCGATCATCACGGGAACCGCGGCTGCGACCGAGTCTCCTGCGATCAATCGAAGATACTTCGTCATCGCTTCCACTCCATCGAGGAGCGCATCGTCCATGTTGATGTCGATGATGGTTGCTCCGTTTTGGACTTGTTGACGCGCGACCTCGACCGCCTCTTCGAATTTGTCGTTGCGGATCAAGTTGGCGAAGGCTTTGGAACCGGTGACGTTGGTGCGTTCGCCAACCATGGTGAATTGCGTCTCAGGACGCATCGTCATCGCTTCCTGGCCGCTCAGTCGAGTCCAGACGATCGGCTCAGGATCTTGTCTTGGAGGAATCGTCTTCAGGCGTTCCGAAATGGCGCGTATGTGCGCTGGCGTTGATCCGCAACAGCCTCCTACGATGTTCAACCACCCGCTTCGTGCAAAGTCTTCGAGATAGTCAGCCATTGCTGCTGGAGTCAGGTCGTATTCACTCATTTCGTTGGGCAGACCTGCATTGGGATGACATGAGATTGCAGCGCCAGCCACACGCGACAGTTCCTCGATGTGGGGACGCATGATGTCGGGGCCCAGAGCGCAGTTCATGCCAACGCTAAGCATCGGAAAATGACTAACAGCATTCCAGAAGGCTTCGACGGTCTGACCGCTTACAAATGTTCGGCCACCTTTGTCGAATGTTGCACTCACCATGACAGGAATGCGCTTGCCGGATTCCGCGAAGTACTCGGCGATGGCATACAGGCACGACTTCAGGTTGAGCGTGTCGATCGCGGTCTCTGGGAGCAACAAATCAGCACCGGCTTCGACGAGATGCCGCACCTGTTCTTTGTAGCTTTCGACCATCTCCAAGAACAGGACATCGCGGTGCGCGGCATCTTCCACTTTGGTGCTGATCGCTAGTTGTTTTGTGGTGGGGCCGATACTGCCCGCAACGTACCGGGGGCGAGAGGGGTCTTGTTTCAGAATTCGTTCGACGGCCTTCCGAGCGCAATCGACTGCGGCATAGTTGAGGTCGCGAACCAATTCGCTTGGCAATTCCATTTCCGCCATCCCGATCGGGGAAGCGCCAAAAGAATTGGTTTCCACAATATCCGCACCGGCTTCGAAGTACGCGAAGTGAATATCGCTGATATCGTCGGGGCGGGTCAGGCAGAGAAGATCGCTGAAGCGAACTAGGTCTTTATGATGGCCTGCGAAACGTGCGCCCCGAACGGCGGCTTCATCCAGCTTCAGACGCTGGATCATTGTCCCCATCGCACCATCGAGGATATGAATTCGCTCTCGGACCCGGCCGGGCAGTTCGATATTCCGGTTTTCGTTTTGCGCCATAATGTCGTTTCCGTGTTTTCTCTAGACTAACCTGGATAGATCCAGTTCAGTCAACAAAAAACGCCGGGAGAGCCCGGCGTTTCATCCATCTGTTACGTTTATGAGTGGTGAGTTCACGCCTTATTCGAAGCTTGGCTTGGCGGCTTTCTTGGAGACTCGATCGTTCTTGCCCACGAATTCGAGCATGGCACGTGTTCCCGAGTCACCGATACGGGTTTTCGCCAGGCGTAGAATGCGAGTGTATCCACCTTTTCGCTCCGTGAAACGCGGAGCAACCTTTTCAAATAGCAGGCGAACAGCCTGCTTGTCGCCGAGCATTACCAAGGCGCGACGACGGGCGGTCACGGCAGCACTACGAGCTTGGCACCACTTCTGCCATTGCTCGCTACTGCGCCATGCCTTCCACGCTTCGGTGCCTCTTTCCGCTTGGGTTGCAAACGGAGCCGCCTCGGCCTCTGCAATCAACCCCTTCTTCGCGACGGTGATGCACTTTTCGACGATGGGGCGAATTTCCTTCGCCTTTTCGAGCGTAGTGA
>CAYXFO010000026.1:1890-20697 GCA_964464255.1 uncultured Pirellula sp. | reverse complement strand
GTGTGGCAGGTCTTTGGTTGGCAGCGATCGTGGGTTTGGCAGTAGGAACCCAGTGGCGTTGGGCTTACTTGATCGGCGTGCTGCCCGCTCTGTTGGTTGTCTGGGTCCGAATGAGTATTCGTGAGCCGGAAGCTTGGCGGCAAGCCAAAGCGACCAAACGTGAGCAAATGGGGAGCTTTCGGGAATTGTTCAGGGACCCAACCTATCGCCGCTGCGCGATCTTGGGCGCGTTGCTGGCGATGGTTGGATTGGCAACGTTTTGGGGTGTGGTAGTGGCTGGACAAAATCTGGCAGAGGATCTGATGCAGCGATTGGGAACTCCCAAAGATCAAATCGGACCCAGAGCGAAGATCGCTTATGGTTTCATTCAGACCACGGGAGCAGGTCTCGGGATGTTGGCCTTCGGGCCGCTTGCCGCGCGCTATGGTCGACGCCTGACATTCGCAGTTATGCACTTGTTGGCCATGATCATGACGTTCGTCGTCTGTTGGCTGCCGAGTTACTTTGGTAGCTATATGCTATTGCTGATCCTGTTGCCGATCTTTGGTTTTTTTGCCCAAGGCATTCATGCCGGTTATGCGATCTATTTTCCAGAGATGTTTCCTACGCATCTTCGCGCGACCGGCGCCGGTTTCTGTTTCAACACCGGCCGCATCTTGGCCGCTCCAGTTTTGATTTGGCTGTCCGCTTGGATGAAGGCGACCTACGCGTTGCCGATCGCTGTGTCCCTGCTGGGTCTTTTCTTCGTCGCGGGATTGGTGGTTCTGGTGGGTCTGCCGGAAACAAAGGGCAGGAATCTACCGTAAACCACCAATAGACGTGTAACCACACTAACGGCATTCAAGCTTTGGGTGACAAGTCCCTTAGGCTTTGCGAGAGCCTTGGCTGCTCCATCGCACTCCACGACGCGGAGCGTCGTGCCACGAAGTCGCAGATCCACCGCTGCTTACCCGTTGCTCTTCGCTTTTTACACTTCCCCTCACCGCAGGGAAGCCGGACCTGCTGGAGTCCACCTTGGGGCAGTTTTAGGGTTGTGGCTTACGCTTCCAGTCTGAGGGAGATCTTTTGAAGTTGCGCTTTTGATGGTTGAAATTGCAAGCAGTCAATGTTTCGCCAGGGATTATCACAACCCGACGCGTGAGCGAGGGACGCACGAGGGAAGTCCATAAAAGTAGCGTGACCTCGTTCCTCACTTACGTTTCGGGTTGGGATAGAACCAAGAAGCGCAACTTCAAAAGGGAGATCCGAGGATTTGCGTTCTACAGACGACAGGCTGGAAGCCTATCCCACGGACTTCCGAGTCGCCTAAGTACCTGCGGTGCATCGATGTGTTCAGGCATACGCACCCTATCGTGATCCATCACGCACTGGCAAGAAAAAGTACTTCGCTTCCCGTTCTCGATTCACAAAGGGACTGACCAGGGCCACTGCCGCACGAGTCTCGAAATCCCCTTGGAATTCGGCTCCTCGATAAATCGTGCTCCAAACGGTCGCTGTTGTCGGGAAATGCTTTCCGAAATCCGCGAGGCGACACAACTCAGGTGCGACCTGCGTACGACCATTGCTGCGTAGAAGCCGTGGGTCTCAGTGCAGTACACGAGTCGTAAAGCAATTGGCGGTCTGGAACTTGCGGATCGGTAGTCGAGAATGGAATCTGAAAATCGTCCCCGGGAATCGAGATTCTCGATTGGTCGCCATCGCCAAGAATCGCTTCCGATAGGATTGCGGTGTTGGAGGTTCCGTCGGTTACATCGCGGAAACGCACCTTATGATTCGTTACGAAGATCCCGTAGTTTCGTTCAGCACTCGCCGCGATATTGATCACGGAGCCAGACAAAATCCAACCGGTATCGCTTCCCCCCGAACCTCGATAATTGGTTCTGCCACGTCCCACATCGTTTTGCGGGTCCGCCGCGTTGGTCATGCCGTCGGTGTCGGATGGACATAGGTTTTGGGGAATCTTGGCGTCCGTGATCCGCGGATCGTTGATCGCGTTGGGGCGTGCAAAGTCCAACTGATTAAACAAATTGCCTTGTTCAAGGTATGGCAAGACGGATGCTTGAAAACTCCATCCTTAGATGGATGCGAAAGAGGCGACGATGTCTGTGGTATATCACGGTGATAGGAAGTAGTGAGCGTATCCCCGTGAGCTTTCACGGCTACAAGAACATAGCTTTCGATACGTCGCACAGTCATGCTGTGTTGCGGACGGCGCATGGCGTGCCAGAACAGACACCTCGGTCGTTTTCCAATAGAGGCTAAGCTCGAAGGGCTGTGTTTCGATGAGAGCGATGGTTGGATGCAACGATCCTCAAAGACCTTTTTGCTCGCGAAAGCAGGTCTTCGTAACTGCGATTGCCTGCTATATTGGAGAGGAGTGAGAAACCAGAGATTCGCCCATCCCTACCTAACCTCTAAAATTTGCTATGCTGCGGCCAGATGCTTTTGCCAGTGGATTGTTGGGGGTGATCCTGTCAGTCGCGATCGTTTCCGTGGCATCGGGTGAGGTACCTACCTCATCAACTCTCGACTTCAACCGTGATATCAGGCCTATCCTCTCCAACCGATGCTTTCGCTGTCATGGTCCCGATGAAAGTGAACGCCAAGGGGGTGGTGCTTCTGGCTTGAGGCTCGACACCCCGGAAGGAATGGCCGAGGACCTGGGAGGTCATTTCGCTGTGGTTCCTGGGAAACCGGAGCAGAGTGACTTGATTGCTCGGATCAAATCGCAAGATGCTGCTAAAGTCATGCCTCCGCCCGACACGGGACTCAAGCTCAACGATGCCGAAATTGCATTGCTGGAACGTTGGGTACGCGAGAACGCGCCGTACGCAATGCACTGGTCCTATCGTGTGCCGCAGCGACCTGACCTTCCTCAAGTTGCATCCGATCAGGAAAAACAATGGATCAGGGTCCCCTTGGATCATTTTGTTCTTGAGCGCTTGCGTCGCGAAGGACTGACACCGCAACCGGAAGCGGATCGGTATGCGCTCATTCGTCGCGTTGCATTGGACGCAACCGGATTGCCACCCACCCAAGAGGATGTCCAGCGATTCATCGAGGATTCATCCGCATACGCATACGAGAAAATGGTGGACCGCTTTCTGGCGAAGGAAGCATATGGCGAGCATTGGGCGAGGATGTGGCTGGATATGGCGAGGTATGCCGATTCATCTGGCTATGCTGACGACCCAGCGCGAACCATTTGGCTTTATCGAGACTATGTGATCGGCGCCTTTAATCGCAATGTACCCTTCGATCAATTCACGATCGAACAGCTAGCGGGCGACATGCTCCCTAATCCCACTGCCGAGCAACTGATTGCGACTGCTTTTCATCGCAACACGCTGACCAACAACGAAGGTGGAACCAACGACGAGGAGTTCCGCAACGTGGCGGTCGTCGACCGCGTGAATACGACCTATGCGGTTTGGATGGGAACTACCATGGCATGTGCTCAGTGCCATAGCCATAAGTATGACCCGATCAGTCAACAGGAGTACTTCCAGACCTTTGCAATCTTCAACAACACCGAAGACGCAGACCGCGGTGACGAATCACCTCTTTATGAAGCCTGGACAGAGGAGCAACTGAAACGCCGCGCCGAGCTCAACGAACAATTCGCTGCCGATGTTCGGCTCCTCGATACGATGACACCCGAATTGGAAGCATCTCGGAAGGCTTGGGAGAACAGTTTGGCGAAGCCACCTGCATGGTCGACTCCACCGATTCTTTCTGCAACCAGTGAAGCTGGCGTTACGTTGTCGATCGATCCATCGACCCACATCATTCGCGCGGCTGCAGGAGCAGGGAAAGATAATTTTCACATCGATCTGGATCTGACCAACATAGAAACCGCTGGCAGATCGAAACTTGAGGCGATTCAGTTAGAAACCTTCGCCGACGACAGCCTGCCAAACAAAGGCCCCGGTTGGAACAATGGCAATTTCATTCTCACCGAGTTGCGGGCAACGTTGCTACCACCCGTCGGAACGAAGATAGCCGGTCGCTTTGTACGCGTCGAGTTGTCTGGTGCCGATAGGATCCTTTCCCTTGCTGAAGTCGAGGTGTTCGCCAGGGGTGAGAACATCGCCCGGAAAGGAACCGCAACGCAGAGCAACGTTGCATTCGACGGAGTGCCTTCGCGTGCGATCGATGGAGATACGAATGGGCAATATTTCGAAGCCAACTCGGTGACGCACTCCGAGGTCAACGCTACCGATCCTTGGGGGGAGGTGGATCTCGGTTCGGTCCAATCGATCGACAAGCTCACAGTGTGGAATCGAGCGGATGGCGGAGCAGTTATTTCCGACCGACTGAAGGGTGCTCGAATTCAAGTGCTCGGTGAGGATAGACAGGTTCTCTGGGAAAAAGGGATCGATGATACTTCCAAGCCCGACGTGAGTTGGGAACTCGATGGCTCGCAAGTCATTTCCTTCGCGGCTGCGGTCGCTGATTTTCAGCAAGGGGATTATGTTGCGGCCAATCTTGCCAGCAAGAAGATTGATCCCAATAAGGGATGGGGTGTAGGTGGTGGAGCAGGCCGCGATCACCGAGTTACCTTTGGTCGCATCCCAAAGTGTCGATATTCCGGAGGGGAGTCGACTGCGCGTCTTGTTGAGTCATCAATCGCCACACACGCAACACGTGATTGGGCGTTTTCGTTTATCGGTCACCGATGAACCTACAGCCATCAAGTGGGCCAATATCCGAAAGGAAACTCAATCGATCCTTCAAACTGCTGAAGGGGATCGAACCGATTCCCAGAAAACAGCCCTCGCAATCTTCTATCGTTCGATCGCCCCTGAACTCGACATCGTAAGAACCCGATTGGAAGCGACTCGAGTTGAGTTGGCTTCATTCAAGCCAACCACCACCGTGCCGATTCTTCGAGAGCGGAGTAACGATCGTCGACGAGTCACGAAGTTACAGCATCGCGGTAATTACCTCGATTTAGTCGAAGAAGTGAAGCCGGGTATCCCCAGCGCATTCAAGGTAGGTAATCAGCAGGTGAATAATCGGCTCGAGTTGGCCCAATGGATCGTTTCGAAAGACAATCCATTGACAGCCCGAGTAACCGTCAATCGTTACTGGGAACAACTCTTCGGTACTGGTCTTGTTGCTACAGCGGAGGAGTTCGGTTCGCAGGGGGACTTGCCGAGTCATGCGGAATTACTCGATTGGTTGGCTGTCGATTTCGTCGAAAGCGGTTGGAACATGAAGCAGCTGCTGCGCACGTTGCTGATGAGTGCGGCCTATCGCCAATCGGCGAGGGTTTCGAAGGCTTCGTGGCAATTCGATCCCGATAATCGGTTACTGGCACGCGGTCCGCGATTCCGCCTCCCGGCTGAAACCATTCGCGATCAGGCTCTTGCAGTCGCAGGAATATTGAGTTCGAAAATGAACGGACCGCCGGTAAAGCCACCTCAACCATCGCTCGGCTTATCTGCCGCGTTTGGATCCAGCACCGACTGGGCTCCAAGCGCAGGTGATGATCGATACCGCCGAGGTATTTACACCACATGGCGTCGCTCCAATCCTTATCCTTCGATGAGTGCCTTCGATGCACCCAATCGAGAGGTCTGTACGCTTCGCCGCGTTCGCACCAATACGCCACTTCAGGCGCTCGTAACGCTCAATGATCCAGTTTACATTGAAGCTGCCCAGGCACTCGGAAGGAACATGTTTCGAGCGGCCGACACCAACGAAGGGCGGATTGAATACGGTTTAAAGGTGGCCTTGTGTCGGCCTATTGACTCAGACGAGATTCAGGTCCTGCAGAAGCTGCTTGATAAAGCCACGGCGATTTTCAAGTTGCAGCCCGAGGCAGCGAACAGAATGGCGACGGATCCGTTGGGAACTTTGTCGGAAGGTATGGACCCTGCAGAGATGGCTGCTTGGACAGTAGTTGCCAACTCCATTTTGAACCTAGACGAATTCTTGATGCGGCGATAATCCCGATCACCACGTCAACGCATTGACCCATGAAAGTCGATTGGGATACCGGATGCCTAAACGAACAACTCGAAAAACTGCGGCTAGGGCCATGGCGGCTGATGTTTCCGGATAGCCTCTTAATCAAAAACGTTTGGAGATGACCATGACGGCAAATGGGTGTGATCCTCGTATCGAGCGTATCGCATGGCAGACTCGGCGTCACTTCTTGAAGGAGTCCGTCGGTGGTCTGGGAGCTCTTGCGCTGGCGTCGATGCTCGGTCAAGGCGCCCTTGCAGATCCAGCGAGGCCGACCTCTGGGGTTATCAATCCGATGGCTCCGTGCAAACCTCACTTTGCGGCAAAGGCAAAGAGAGTGATCTACATTCACTTGACCGGTTCTCCGCCTCATCTGGATATGTATGACTACAAGCCCGAGTTGGTGAAACGCACGGGAGAGGATTGCCCGGAATCATTTTTGAAAGGGCGAATGTTCGCATTTACTTCGGGTGTACCGAAACTTTTGGGAACGCCACATCAGTTCGCTCAGTATGGCTCTGGCGGGACTTGGATGAGTGACGCGGTGCCAAACTTCCACGGGATCGCCGATGAACTCTGCGTCATCAAGTCAATGTTTACCGAGCAGTTCAATCACGCTCCGGCGGAACTACTGCTCTTCACCGGTTCTCCACGTTCGGGGCGTCCATCCATGGGCTCTTGGGTCGCTTACGGACTAGGTTCTGAAAATGAGAATCTGCCTGGGTTTGTCGTGTTGATCTCCAGCGGAGTTCAGCCCAATGGCGGCAAGAATTCTTTCGGCAGTGGATTCTTGCCTAGCGTTTATCAGGGTGTTCAATGCCGATCGCAAGGTGATCCGGTTCTTTATGTAACGGATCCTCCAGGTATGGATCGACAGATGCGCCGCTTGACTCTCGATGCGATCGGAGAGTTGAATCAAAAGCAAGCTAGCGATATGGGGCATCCCGAGACGGCAACGCGTATCGCCCAGTACGAGCTGGCTTTCCGAATGCAAATGTCTGTTCCCGAAGTCATGGACATTTCCAGAGAAACTGCGGCAGTTCTTGATGCCTATGGGGCCAAGCCGGGCGCATCGAGTCTCGCCAATAACTGTCTACTAGCGCGACGATTGGTAGAGCAAGATGTTCGATACGTTCAGTTGTTCGACTGGGGATGGGATTTCCACGGGACATCACCGGGTGAAGATATTCGCGACGAATTGAGCAACAAATGCAAGACCATGGACAAGCCGATTTCGGCGCTCATTAAGGATCTGAGGCAACGAGGAATGTTAGACGAGACGTTGATCGTTGTCGGCGGCGAGTTTGGACGTACCCCATTTCGCGAAGGTCGCACGGCTGGCGGCAGCACACTCGGACGCGATCATTACCCAGACTGCAATTCCATAATTCTAGCGGGCGGGGGAATCCGCGGTGGAATTTCCTACGGCGAGACCGACGAACTCGGCTTCAGCATCGTCAAGGACAAGGTACATGTTCATGACTTGCAAGCCACTATCCTACATCAACTCGGATTCGACCACACGCGATTGACCTATCGATTCCAGGGGCGCGATTATCGCTTGACAGACGTTCATGGCAACGTGGTTAAGGGCATCATCGTCTGACCGGAACTGGATGGCAGTCTCCGCATGGCAAAGTCTGCGCAGTTTACGGAGTCCGTGAGGAAGCCAGAGCGAAATTCCGTTCGAGGTTGCGCAAAGCAGCCCGCATCGGCTTGGAATTTTTTCGTATTTGTTAACAATGGTGCTGCTCGAGAAAAATTCGATCGGCTCCTTTCTCAAATAAGATCTCGTAGCCTCAGTTCGGCTACGGGTGCATCATCGATTCCTTGCTGGCACGAAGAAACAACATGACGACAACTTGGATTTCCATCAAAGAGGCTCGGGACGCCGCATCCATCGGCAAGTCGGCTCAGGTTCGAGGTTGGGTTCGGACGCGGCGAGACAGCAAAGGAGGATTCAGCTTCATCGAGGTCAACGACGGTAGCTGTTTTGGCAATCTCCAAATCATCGCGGATGGGAATCTCGAGAATTATCAGGCAGATGTTTTGACATTGACCGTCGGCAGTAGCGTTGTAGTCGAGGGTGAAATCAAGGCCAGCACAGGACAAGGACAGGCATCGGAAATGGCCGCAACGTCACTCCGCATCCTTGGCCACGCCAGCGCAACCGATTATCCTCTTCAAAAGAAACAACACACCTTTGAAAAACTTCGCGAGTGGGCGCACCTGCGACCTCGCACCAATACGTTCGGCGCCGTCGCTCGCGTACGACATCGATTGAGCTGTGCTACCCATCAATTCTACGACGGCGAAGGGTTCGCTATGGTCCACACACCAATCATCACTGCCAGCGACTGCGAAGGGGCGGGTCAGATGTTCCGTGTAACTACATTGCCGCTGGATAACCTTCCAACCATCCAAGGCAAGACGGACGTCAGTAAGGATTTCTTCGGCAAGTCTTCGTTTCTCACCGTCAGTGGCCAGCTCGAAGGGGAAGCCTACGCATGTGCGCTGGGCAAGATCTACACGTTTGGTCCAACATTCCGAGCCGAGAACTCCAACACCTCGCGGCATTTGTCTGAGTTCTGGATGATTGAGCCTGAGGCTGCTTTCTATGATCTCACGGACAACATGCAACTGGCGGAGCGCTATCTCAAGTTCATGTTGCGGGAAACGCTCGAGCATTGCGCGGAGGATATGGATTTTTTCGAAAAGCGAATCCAACCTGGACTTCTCGCGTCCTTGCAACTGGTACTCGATAAGCCATTCGTGCATATCTCTTACACCGAAGCGATCGATATTCTCACCAAGAGCGACGGAAAGTTCGAGTATCCGGTCGCATGGGGCATGGATCTACAGAGCGAACACGAACGCTATTTGACTGAAAAGCATGTCAACGGCCCGGTGATTCTCTACAACTATCCCAAAGAGATCAAATCGTTCTACATGCGGCTCAACGACGATGGCAGAACTGTGGCGGCGATGGATGTCTTGGTCCCGGGAGTCGGTGAAATCATCGGTGGCAGTCAGCGCGAGGAGCGGCTCGATGTGTTGACCGAACGGATGACAAGTATGGGGCTGACCGAACAGGATTATTGGTGGTATCTCGACTTGCGTCGATATGGCACGGTCCCCCATGCGGGCTTTGGCTTGGGATTGGAGCGGATGGTTCAATACTCGACCGGTATGGCCAATATCCGCGATGTGATTCCGTTTCCACGCACACCTGGTCATTGCGAGTTCTAACAGAGATTGTGAGTACGGTATCCACGATGGATTCTTTGTTTCGCCGCGCGAGCGGTTTGCTTCTTCATGTCTCGTCGCTTCCGGCCCGGTTAGGTGGACACTCGCACAGGGATGGTCAACCCGGAACCGATGGGCAATGGGCAATCGGGGATATCGGCTCGGGCGATGCAGGACCATCTGCATACGAATTCGTTCGTTTTCTTCATGCTGGAGAACAACGCTGGTGGCAAATCCTTCCTACTGGGCCGGTCGGTTACGGATGGTCGCCGTATCAATCACCATCGTCGTTCGCGGGGAATCCGCTTTTCATCAGCCCTGCATTGCTTGTTCGAGACGGACTGCTGAGGCAGGAGGACTGGGATTCCGCGGTATCGGACACGCGTGAAGAAGAGGTTCAGCGAATTGACTTCTGTAGGTCCGCATCGCGACGCATGGAACTTCTTCGCATGTCGTTTCGTAAATTCGAGCAACAGAGGCACGATCTCATGGGTGCGTTCGAAGACTTCCGCCACGCACACAGTCATTGGCTCGACGAACATTGTTTGTTTACCGCCTGCAAAGCATTTCACAATGAGAAACCGTGGTACGAATGGGATTCATCGCTTGCACGTCGCGAGCCCGGCGCCTTGTCCCATTGGGCCGATAAGACGCGAATCGCTTGCGAGTTTGAAGCGTTCAATCAATTCCTGTTCGATCGCCAATGGCGGGAGTTGAGATCGTATGCTGCTGAACTCGGAGTCGGAATCATCGGCGACATCCCGATCTTCGTGTCCATGGACAGCTCCGACGTATGGGCCTGCCAAGACTTGTTCGAACTCGATCAGCACGGGCGCCCCACCGTCGTGGCTGGGGTCCCACCCGATTACTTCGCCGTGGATGGTCAACGTTGGGGGAATCCGTTGTACCGCTGGGATGTTCATCGCGAGACCGGTTATGCGTGGTGGATACGTCGTTTCCAGCGGACGTTGCAGTTGTGCGATTTGATTCGTATCGACCACTTCCGAGGCTTCGAATCGTATTACGAGATTCCCGCAGATCGCACCGATGCTCGCGTAGGAAGTTGGAAGCCGGGTCCTCGCCATGATTTTTTTCGCGCGATTTCTCAATCATTAGGGGTCGCCCCTGGTCAGGAACTCCCAGTGATCGCGGAAGACCTTGGCTTCATCACGAAGGAAGTCCATCAATTGCGAGATGATTTCGGGTTCCCCGGAATGCGGATCGTGCAATTCGGCTTCGGAGGTAAAGCCACTTCGATCGATTTGCCCCATAATTACCCGGTTCACTCGGTCGCCTACACGGGCACACATGACAACGACACGGTGGTTGGCTGGTATCAAAGTGTAGCGGGCGAAGGGAGCACTCGGACGCAAGCAGCGATCGATGCGGAAAAAGAGTACGCTCTTCGTTATCTGGGTTGCGGTCCGGATCAAATCCATTTAGGAATGATGCGTTCCATTTGGGGTTCAGTAGCGGCGATAGCGGTCGCTCCCGTGCAGGACCTCCTTGGCTTGGGAGCGGATGCTCGGATGAATCGGCCGGGGACCTGCGATGGAAACTGGGTGTGGCGGTGCCCGCCCGGCCACTTGGAAGTTGCTATTGCCGGGTGGCTGGCCGCATTTACCCGAACCTACGGTCGGCAAGCATGCCCTGAACTCGCCGCAAAATGATCGGCTTAGCCCACCTTCAAGAAACGATGGCTTGCGGGTAAAACAATGGGTTGTGTTGGTGACAACCTTTTCCGCGATTCGCTTCGCATCGCAGATCCTGTGCTTTTGAGGCAGCCCCTGGCATGAAGATACAAGTTCATCGAGAAAAATTCTTAGCCGCTTTTCAGATTGCCTCGTCGCTAGCTCCTTCGCGAAGCCCCAAAGATGTGCTTCTCAATGTGAAAATCGAGGCGGAGGACGATCGCGTTGTCTTGATGGCAACCGACCTGGAGGCCGGTGTTCGCCTCGAAGCCGAAGATGTCCAAGTCCAAACGCCAGGCAAAGGCCTTCTGAGTGTTCAGCGTGTTGGCAATATCTTGCGCGAATCATCCGCCGAATACCTCACGATAGAAACTACGGCAAACTCTCTCGATATCCTCGGACAGCTTTCCGAGTTTCATCTGCCCCTGACCAATGCAGACGAGTTTCCCAGTGTCGCCAAGTTCTCCGAGGCGAGCTACTTTGAGCTTCCTTCAGCGCTGTTTCGCGAGTTGGTACGACGCACCGTATTCGCGACGGACACCGAGAGCACTCGCTATCAACTCGGGGGCGTTCTATTCGAAATCGAAGGGGACACGATCACTGCGGTAGCGACAGATGGCCGACGTCTGGCCTGCATGAAAGGACATGGTTCATCGGTCAACAATTACCAAGCATCCGGCAGCTCAACAATCGTTCCGACGAAGACGTTGCAACTCATCGAGCGTTCGATAACCGACAAAGACGAAACGGTGCAGATCGCTGCTCGAAGCAATGACATCCTCCTGAGAACGAATCGTTGCACCATCTTTTCGCGACTGGTTGAAGGACGATATCCGAATTGGCGGATGGTGGTTCCATCGAGTCAAGGTCGAACGCGCATAGAGGGAAATGCTGGCGCATTCTTTTCAGCGATTCGTCAAGCGTCGATTGTCGCCGATCCGGAGAGCCGCGGCGTTGAATTTACCTTTGCGAATGGGACTCTCGTCGCATCCGCTAAGACGGCGGATGTCGGGCAATCCCGCGTAGAGATCCCGATCAGCTATGACGGCACACCGATCCATATCACGATGGACTCGAGATTCGTGTCCGACTTCTTCAAGGTGCTTGAACCGACTAAGAACTTCTATCTCGATGTCAGCAACAACACCGAGCCCGCCTTGTTCAACACCGATGACCACTATTCCTACGTCGTCATGCCGATGTCGAAACAGTAGATTGCCCCTCGAATACCTCATCCCAGCAGCCACAACAAACGGTCGATCGAAATGGGTAAGATTTCGGAATTCATGGAAAAACATTTTCGGCACTACAACGCCCGGGAAACTCTCTCGGCCGCGCGTGCCTACAAATCCTTTATCGAAAAAGAAAGCGGGATGATGCTTGTTTCCCTTGCTGGGGCGATGAGCACGGCGGAACTAGGGATTTCGCTCGCGGAGATGATTCGCAGGGGAAAAATCCATGCGATCTCCTGTACGGCCGCGAATTTGGAGGAGGATCTTTTCAACCTCTTCGCGCACAACGAATACCGTGTGATTCAAAATTGGCGGGCGCTGAGCACCGAAGACGAGGTTGCCTTGAGAGACGCTGGCTTCAATCGGGTTACGGACACCTGCATCCCGGAAACGGTGATGATGCATATGCAGGACCGACTGGTCAAATACTGGAGCGAAGCGGCTAAGCAAGGGAAGCAATACTTTGCATATGAATATATGTTTCGGATTCTCGAGGAAGAGGAATTGCGACAGCACTATCAAGTCCCGATCGAACATTCCTGGATGTACGCGGCAAAGGAAGCCGGGATTCCTGTGTATTCGCCGGGCATCGAAGACAGCACGCTGGGGAACATGTTTACCGCTCGCGTCATGGACGGCACGGTCGCATCCCACTCTGCCCTCAAGACCGGTACACAGCAACTTGAGCATCTAGCAAATTGGTACAGGCGAGTATGTGTCGACCGACCTGTCGGCTTCTTTCAGATTGGAGGTGGTATCGCGGGCGATTTCGCCATTTGCGCGGTGCCGATGTGGATCCAGGATATGAAAGAAGAGGACATTCGTCGTTGGGAGTATTTCGCACAGATCAGCGACGCGGAAACTAGCTACGGCGGCTACAGCGGTGCTGTACCAAACGAAAAGATCACCTGGAACAAACTCGATCCCGAGTGTCCAAAGTTCATGATCCACAGCGATGCCACCATCGTAGCACCGCTCATCTTCAGTTATGTGTTGGGTGAGTAATTCGAGGGACGAACCATTCCCTTATCGGTAGAAATCGATCCAAGAGATGCGGATCGATGCAGGGTTTTCTTTGAGCCAATTTTCCGGGAGCATCATCTCCCAATATTCGCCGTCTTCAAGCGGAACGCGAATCTCTTGCGAGAGTTCCGACCTCTTCTGCAATGGTTGCGTTGCCGCAGTTTCCTTCAGTCGAGCTATACCAATCGAACACCAGTTGGGATCGCTTGACTCGATTGGCTGCTCCATCGCACCCTTGGTTTGGTAGCTCCAGCGAACAACACCCTCGGAGGAGGAAACCGACCCGATCCACTTGCGATCGTCGATACGCACGACGATTTGTTCTAAACCCCGAAGGTGAAGGCGCAGAGTTAATCCTTTAGCCCACTTTTCGGATTCCCGATGGACCTTGCATTCACCGATACCTCGTTCGCTGCGAATTGCAAGAACGGTTCGATGAATATCGCCGCTTTCCGAGGATGAGATGGACGAGGTATCGCCGGACTGAGAGAATTCCACAAGCATAGGTGCATCGCTTTGTCGTGTTGTCTGCGCAGATTGAACGACAGCCATGGATAGGATCCCAACTGCAACAAGCCATGGAGTCCTTTTCATGTTTCGCTCCTCAATTCCATCCCGCGCGCGATGAATCCCCGAGATCATAACCCGTCTCCGACCACATTTGATGCCCCACTTGATAGAGAAGGCTTTTCCAGAGGTCGTCGCAATCCTCGAGCACTTGTTCAAGTCTGATATCTGTCACGAACCAGCTACCGGTATCGAGTTCCGATTCCAGTTGTCCTGCTCCCCATCCGGAGAAGCCCGCGAAAATTTTAACCCTTGCCTCGGTGCGATGAAGGAGGGGAAGCAGGTTATCGCGATCGGTGGTGAGATAGATCCCGTTGCTGCACGTAAGGTCGGCTAGATCAGGTTGGTCATGAAGCGCCACCAATGGCCCCTCGACAGGTCCACCGAAGTAGAGCCAGCCATCGCGTTCGAGAACGGTGTTGGCAGCTTTATCGAAAACGCTCTTGAGCGAATGTTCTGTTTGCCGATTCACGATCAAACCAAAAGCTTCTTCTTCTGTATGTCGAACCATGTACACAACGGACTGGAAGAAGTTGGGATCTTGAAGATAGGGGGAGGCCAGCAGGGCTTTGCCCTGGGTGAAATCTTGTATCTCACTCATCGCAGGCCACCGCGATCGGGTTCTCGGTTTGCAAACGGACCATCTGTTGATAGAGACCGGGAGTCACCATCAACTCCTGATGCGTTCCGGTCTGAACGATTTGCCCTCTATCCAAAACGAGGATCAAGTCCGCGTTCTTGATGGTGCTCAACCGGTGCGCGATGACGAATGAAGTGCGGGCCTGCAGCAATCGCGCCAAGCTTTCCTGTATAAGCAATTCGCTCTCGGAATCCAGATTGCTGGTCGCTTCGTCGAGGATCAGTATTTTCGGATCGGCGAGGATAGCGCGGGCGATGGCGATGCGTTGGCGTTGTCCTCCGCTGAGTTTGAAGCCCCGTTCGCCGATGCGTGTGAGATAACCCTGCGGGGACTGGCTGATAAAGTCATGGGCCGCTGCGGCTCTTGCTGCATGCTCGATCGCTGTGAGATCCGCGTGGGGGCGCCCATAAGCGATATTCTCTGCAATCGTTCCATCAAATAAAAAGACCTCCTGCTCGACCATCCCTAACAGTGAGCGATAGCTATGAAGATCGATGTCCGATAACGGGCAACCATCGAGCAATATACGGCCAGCCGTTGGCTCGAAGAATCTTGCAACGAGATTGCAAAGGGTTGTTTTTCCTGCACCGCTGCGACCGACGATGGCGATCGTTGATCCTGCGGGAGCGGTAAAGTCAATGTCCTTGAGTACCCAGGTTTCTGTCTCTGGATAGCGAAATCCAACACCCTCGAAATCCAATCTACCTCGAACGCTTGACGATTCGACACGGAGCTTGTTGGCCGAGCCGGTGGCTGCTGCGACGTCGGTTTCAGTATCGCTGGCGAGCAAGTCGAGAATTCGATCGAGCCCTGCAAGGTTGCTCTGAAATTGAACAGCGCTCCCTGCCAAGGTTGCGATCGGACCGAGCAACATCGTGAGATAAACTAAGAACATCATCAGGTCGCCGAGCGTCAGGTCACCTTGAAGGATTTGCAGACCACCATAGATCAGCAGAAGGGTAGAACAAAGGGGAATCAGTACTTCCCAGATGATTTCAATGAGCCGTGTCCGCCACCAAACCAAGAGGGTTTGTCGTACCGCGTAATTATTTCCGAAGACGTATCGACTGGTTTCGCTCCGCTGGCGAGCGAAGGTTCGCACCACTCGAATACCCGAGAATGTTTCCGTTGACGATGCATCGATGCCTTGACGGGTTCCTCGCAGATCGCGGTACAGAGGTCGGATCGCATAGATCCAGGTTCGGTGGCTGAAATAAACCGCAGGCAACAACAATAATCCAGCAGCCAGCAGACGCCAATCGACCAGGACTAACACGATCAAGCTACCCACGAGCTGGACGATGGCTTGCCATGGATTGTAAAGCATACTGAAGATCAAATCAGCGATCCCGCCTGCGTCTTCCCGGAGAATGCTGGTCGCTCCTCCGCTTTTCAGTTGCTGCACTTTGTGCAATGGAAGTTCGAGCATGTGTTCGAAGACTCGCCTTCGAACACCGGTTTGTACTTGGTTGACAGCCTTGGTGCATTCCCAGCGCCCCCACAAATGGATAGCAGTGCTAATGCTGGTAACAATCGCGACCACGACCGCGATCCAGACGAGGATGGCGAATGGAGTTGGGTTGCCAATGTAGGGTGTCAGCCATTGCGGCGGCGTCAACCAATCCGGGAGAGGAATGGGGGGAGTCGTCAAGGCAGAGTCGATGGCGAGTTTCGTTCCCAAGGGAGGGATCAGCCCCAAAACCGTGGACACAGTCAGGGTGGCTAGCCCTAGCAGGATGCGGGGATGGAATCCGTAGAGCAGTTTCCAGAACTCCCGAAAAAGGACCCAGAAGGAACGATGGCTACGAGAAACCAGTGCGTCCTTTTCGGTCCGGCTCATCGTCGAATGAAACGAATCGTAGTCCGAACTCCCCTTGCGGCCTTGCCGACGGAGTTCACGAAGTTGCTTTCGGTACTCGCTGAATCGGATGCGACTGCTCGACATGCGTTATGGTCGTTTCATACGTACGGGTTCTCCAGATCAATGCCACCATTCTACCCAAAGTCGCCGGGATGGAAGCGCCAGCGGTCGATGGCACGCAAGGTAAAGTCGAGGGAGTTGTCTCGACGAAGGGCCCTTGGGATCGAGCGAAAGTACCGTTTTTTCGCGATGGCTTTGGTATCATACGCAGATACGTGTTGCCCACGGAAAGAACGAACGAAGGTACGAATCATGCATCGTAGACATTTTATCGAGACGGCTACTGCTGCGACCGCTTTGGCCAGCTTGACTCAAACGAGTGAGGGAACCTCTAGCAGGGCGCCTGAGCCAGTGATCGTAGGTGTCATGGGGATGAGTCGTGGTCGCGACTTGGCCATGGAGCTTGTGAAGTTAGAGGGAGTCGAAGTTCGGTACGTTTGCGATGCCGACATGCAGCGAGCGGAATCGGCTGCAAAGGTAGTCAATGATACGGGTGCCAACAGCATTCCGATCCAGGATTTCCGACGCATTCTAGATGACAAAGAGGTCCATGCTTTATTTTGCGCGGCTCCGAATCATTGGCATGGTCCGGCTACCATTATCGGATGCAAAGCGGGCAAGCATGTCTATGTCGAGAAGCCCGCTTGCCACAATGCGCAAGAAGGAGAGTGGATGATCGAGGCCGCAAAGCGATATGGACGCTGCGTGCAGATGGGGACGCAGCGGCGCAGCAGCGCGGGCTACTTGAAAGCGATCGAGCAGTTGCATGCGGGGGTCATAGGCAAGTTGTATTTGTCCCGTGCTTTTTACAACAGCAAACGGGGCTCCATCGGTACGCGTGCCGATGCGAGTGCCCCTGCCAACCTGAACTTTGATCTATGGCAGGGTCCCGCTCCGCGCAAAGCCTATCGCGAAAATGTTGTGCACTACAACTGGCATTGGTTCTGGCACTGGGGCAATGGCGAACTGGGCAACAATGGCGTCCATTTGGTTGACTTGTGCCGCTGGGGATTGGGAGTCGAGTTCCCCGTTCGAACGGTGGCATCGGGAGGGCGTTATCGGTATCAAGACGACCAAGAGACGCCCGACACGCAGAATGTGGCGTGGGAGTTTGAGGGTGGCAAGCAAATCACCTATGAAGGATTGTCGTGTGCTAAACATCCCGGCGGTCCCTTTGTTTCCTTTTACGGATACGACGGCTACATGGAGATCGACGGCGATGGCGGATACCGTATTTTTGATCCGAACGACAAGTTACAGGACACCGTTCCGGCCACGGGGGGAGGGCAAAAGGAACACATCGCCAACTTCATCGAAGCGATTCGTGCTAATGACCCAGGGTTACTTCGGCAACCGATTCTCAGCGCACATCAATCCACCTTGTTGTGCCATTTGGGTAATATCGCACAACGAGCGGGGAAAACCATCGAAACCGATCCCAAGAGCGGTCGTCTGCTCGACGAATCGCTCGCATCCAAATACTGGGGCCGCGAGTACGATTCCGCCTGGGACACTCAAGTCCGTATTCCATGAATCGCCACCATTTCTTTTGAGATAGTCATTGAGTCTTCGCCGTATCCTGCACCGGGATAATTCACGAATCAGCCGAAATTCGTTACGATGGTGTCAGACGGTAAGCTCTAAAAGCGATTGACTGTCGTGCGGTCTGCAAAGCCGAGGTTGATTTGTCCACTCTCGATCAGAAATCCAATGAATCAGAAACCCCATGAGCAGGAGACGAGAAGCTTCAAGTCGCTGCCGTTATCAATTAGCCTGACCGATCGGGTCGGAAGATTGAGTTGGATTGGCAAATCGTTGCTGTTCGCGGAGCTATCGCGTTTAGCCTACGGTAAGCCCGAGGAAGTCAGCGAAAATGTCTACGCCGCTGGAATTGATCAATGCGAGTTTCTTGCAGACGAGGGGGCGGAGGTTTACATCTTCGGGACACGCCACGATTGCATGGTGGTCGCACGCGGGACGGAGCCAACTCAGTGGAATGATATTTCCGCAGATGCTAACGCGTGGACCATCGCGATCGAAGTAGGACGGGTACATAGCGGTTTCAATAAGCATTTGGATGTGCTTTGGCCGAAGATCGAGGCCATGTTACGAGAGAACCAACGCCCGGTTTGGTTCGCAGGACATTCGCTCGGTGGAGCGATGGCAACACTTTCCGCCGTACGATGCCGCTTGTCGCAGATCCCCTCCGAACCGCAAGCGATCTTTACCTACGGTTCACCACGTGTCGGCGACCGGAAGCTGGTAAACTTTCTGAAGATCCGACATTATCGCTGGGTGAACAACAACGACATCGTCCCGCGCGTGCCGCCACGTTGGTTGGGTTATCGACACATGGGTCGTGAAATTTATCTCAACCGACGTGGCAAGGTCAGCAGCTTGCCGATCTGGCTTCGCTGGCATGATGCATGGCGTGGTTTTCTGCACTCGCTCAGCAAATGGAAGATCGACCACTTTAGCGATCACTCGATGGTGGAGTACATCGACCACATTGAA
>CAYXFO010000026.1:0-1880 GCA_964464255.1 uncultured Pirellula sp. | reverse complement strand
AAAAGAGGGAAAGAGGATTCGGATGCCCAAATTTCGGTACTCGGATTGATACTAGGAACGCACGAGCATGAATAGTCCAGAGCCAGTGAACAGCAACATGACTTATCACTCGATCGCGAAGATCGAGAATTTGATGGATCCGAGTGGGGACTTCCTTCTCAATATGTCTTTAGAGGAAGCCCAGAAGCGGGTTCGAAGCGGGGATGGAGAGGCGGTTCGGGAAATCGATGGTCAATTTGCGATTTGCACCCACGAGGGACGCACGGTGCGGATGGCGCGATCGATTGGGCGCCCGATGCGGTATTTCCTAGCAAAACAGGCCGATGGCCCCTGTTTGCTCGTGGCTGAGACGATGGAGCAGATTCAACGCAGGCTCGAGCAACTCGGTTTGGGGGATCAATTCCATCCCTCTTATACGCGCATGGTTCCGGCCCACTATGTTGTTGAGATTGAGTTGGTGGGATGTCCGGATCCAAATCCTAAATACAACCGCTTTCTAAATCCGACGCGGAATCGACTCCCTGCGGATTTGGATGCCATCGGAAAAGCTTATGTCGAACAGATCGCACTCGAATGCGATCGATGGCTTGCGATGTTCGATGACCGGGAGCCGATCGGGGTATTGTTCTCTGGTGGTATCGATAGCGGTTCGATTCTGATCATTTTGAACCACTTGATTCTCGAACGGGGGCAGGCGCCGACGCGACTCAAAGCGTTCACCCTCGGGACTGATGACGATTCCATGGACGCATCCCAGGCACATGCGTTTTTGATGCAGTGCGGGCTAAGTCATTTATGGGAGTTGATGCGAGTCAGTCCGTCGGCCTTGGACTGGAGGCAAGCGGTCCGCTGGATCGAGGATTACAAGCCCCTGGACGTGCAAAGCGCCACCATGGCAATTGCCTTGTGCCAGGCGATTCGCAATGCCTATCCCTGTTGGAAGTTTCTCGTGGACGGTGATGGCGGTGACGAAAACTTGAAGGATTACCCGATCGAGGACAACCCGGAACTCACGATTCGCAGTGTACTCAATAATTTGATGCTCTACCACGAGGGCTGGGGCGTTCACGCGATCAAGCATTCCTTGGTGTACTCCGGTGGGCAGAGTCGCGGGCATGTGCGGACCTGGGCCCCCGCGCACCGGCTCGGATTCAGCGGGTTCAGCCCAATGGCGCTCCCAAGTGTGATCGAGGTTTCCGAGGGGATTCCGTTCATCGAACTGACTCAGTGGGACCATGGCCGGCTATATGATCTCAAGGGTGAAGTCGTGCGTCGGGGGATCAAGCAAGTGACCGGCGTTGAAATGCCTGTTTATCCCAAGCGTCGATTTCAGAGAGGGGCGATTTCCGAGTCCCTTTTCGCTAGATTATTTCCACAGGAAGAGCGAGAATATCGCGATGCATTCCTGAGCCAATTTTCCTGACAACCTCACAATCCCGCGGATTGGACACCTACATCATGTTGCGACGCACATTCGTTATCAGTGGTTTGAGTATTTCTGCTGTTTTGAGCACCATGACGATGGATTCGTCCAACCTTTGGGCGGGAGACACATTCACCTCGCCCGAAACGGCTGGACTCATTTACGAGTTGCAAGGTGAGTACCTGGGTGTTTTCGAGTCCAGTGGAAGCGAATTCGCAGACGGAACTTGGGGAGCACAGGTGATTGCAAAAAACATGGAGGAACTGCAAGTGCACTTGCTCCAGGGTGGATTGCCAGGAGACGGTTTCAAGGAACGAATCCCGACCAAGAAATGCTCAAGCAAAATATCGGGCAAGATCGCTCGGGGTGGCGGCGAGGGGTTTACCGTGGAGGTGCGAGGAAGCGAACTCGCCGTCTTTGACTCGAATTCCAAAAAGCTGGGTACGCTGTCAAAGCT
>CAYXFO010000025.1:10063-21167 GCA_964464255.1 uncultured Pirellula sp. | reverse complement strand
CGCTCACGCGTCGGGTTGTGGTAATCCATAAGTGAAAACGCTCGGGGACACACAAGGTACAGGTCGGTTCTCAGGTTGATGGCGGGAAAGTGTGTGTCCCTAGGGCTTTGAGACAGCCGAGGGGTTCATGGTTTTCGGACAGGCGCTTGGCAATATCGACAGGTTGCTAAAATCCTTTTGACAGGATCCCTATACGGTGCATAAACTGAAGGAACACACAACGCTTCAGGCTTTCATTTTCGCGACATTTCCTTTTGCCAATTCGTCGTTATGCAATTCCTAGAGCCAACGTTGTTTACCACTCCTCCTAATACCCAGGCCGAAGTTTCGGACGAGGAATTGGTTGCACGCTACCAAGCCCATCGAGACGCGGCCGATTTCGAGAAGCTGGTCCGGCGTTACGAACGGGAACTGTATACGTTCCTCCGTCGTTTCTTGGGAAATTCCCAGCACGCGGAGGATGTGTTTCAGGGGACATTCCTAAGTGTGCATCTGAGAATTGAACAATTTGAACAGGGTAAGCGATTTCGCCCGTGGCTCTACGCGATCGCCAGCAACAAGGCGATTGACTTTATGCGGCGCAACAAACGGCATCAACTTGCCAGTCTTGATAGCAGTTCTAAGGCCGGGGAATCGGACGAATCCATGGTCCAACGACTGTCGAGTATGGAGGTCGGTCCGGAGCAACGGGCGATATTCAATGAGACCGCATCTCGGATGCGCGAGGCAGTCCAACAACTCAGCGAACCGACCCAGCAGTTGATCCAACTCGCCTTCTACCAAGGGCTCAAGTACGCGGATATCGCGGAAATCTTGGAGATTCCGATCGGTACAGTAAAGAGTCGGGTTTTCACCGCGATGCGCAAACTGAACGAGATCTGGTTGCGTATGCAAGAAGAGAATGGGTCGAACCCGACCTAGATTCCACAGCACTGCTTGTTTTTTCGCTCGTTCTCGTCCCACACGTATTATGTTCGGCGAATCGCCTGAATTTTCCGACGAAACATTGCTTGGGTACTTACTCGGCGGGTTGCCCGACGAGGAGACCGCCCGAGTATCCCATGCGCTTCAAGAGTCCGCATCGTTGCGTCAGCGTCTGAACGACTTGAGAGTCTTGCTGGATCCACTCCAAGAAAGCGAAGAATCTTTCGAGCCTCGAGCTGATTTAGTGGGGGACACATTATCCTGGGTCGCGGCGCAGGAAACCGAGTCCGGGGTGGTTAGAGCCGATTCCTCCACCAAGGAGTTGTCGGATCGGAAATCATTCGATTGGTCGGAGGTCCCTGTCCCCACCCGTATCGCCTGGATGGATAGTTTGGTGACGATCACTGCTGGGATCATCTTTTTGTCGATCTTGTTGCCGACCGTTTGGCATTGGCGCGAGGCCGCTCGCCAATTCGCTTGTGCGGAGAACCTCCGAAACGTCGGATTTGGCTTACTGTCCTACGTCAACTTCTCTCCATCGCGAGAGATCCCCCCGATTGATACCATCGGTCCCAAGGCTTTCGCGGGTATGTATGCGATCCACCTGAAAGACCGTGGTTTGCTGGAATCGTCCCGATGGGTCTATTGCCCATCCAATCCTTCGATCCCACTGCATGGCTATATTCCCACCAGCGAACAATTCTTGGCCGCAACTCCTGAACAACAACAAATTCTCAGCTATGTGGTCGGAGGCAATTACGCCTACAACCTAGGCGTATCGATCGATGGAAAATATCGTACGCCTCGGCTTGATGCTCCTGTGCGGTTCGCAGTTCTCGGGGATATGTGGCCATCCAACAATGGAGTCATCGAGGAATTTCGCGAACCCCCGATGCTGCACGGCGATCGTGCGGCCAACATGCTCTACAGCGATGGCAGTATTCGATTGATTCGCCTTCTATCTCATTCGGATACCGGTTTTTTCTCTCCCGATTCCATCGATAATCCATTTCTAAATCGAGAGATGGAACAAGGGGTCGGTATTGGAATTCATGATGCCTGTGTGGCACCAAGCTATTGGCGGCCTGCAATCTCGGTTGATTCTCGCCAGTAGAGAGACTTTCTCTAGTTGTCATAATCGTTCGAGCAAATACGTTCGATCTACGCGTGGCGGCCCCCAGAAGTTGACCCAACTGGCCTGCTATCTACAATGCAGTCGCCAAACGAGTCTGAACTGAGGATCTCCTGCCATGCCACGTTGGTTAGCCGCTATTCCAGTCTACAATGAGGTTGCCTCGGTCCAGAGCGTCCTGGACGAAGTGATCAAGTATGCGCCCAATGTTTTGGCAGTGGACGATGGCTCCAGCGATGGGACATCCGAATTGCTGGATCGTCGCGAAGATGTCACAGTACTCCATCATTCCAAAAACCTCGGCTACGGTGCTGCCCTGAGAACCGCGTTTCAATACGCCATCGACGAGGGTTATGAAATCCTCGTTACCCTGGACTGTGACGGTCAACATCAACCCAAGCGGATCCCGCGTTTTGTCACAGCTTGCAAGAGTGCGGACATCGTCTCTGGCTCTCGTTACTTGAAGACCTATGAAGGGGACAGCGCGCCGCCCCAGGAGCGTTTGTTCATCAACAGAACCATCACCAAACGTCTCAACGACGAATTCGCATGGAACTTGACTGATACATTTTGCGGCTTCAAAGCCTACCGCGTATCGGCTTTGGAACAGTTACGCATCACGGTGGAGGGTTATGCGATGCCACTCGAACTCTGGGCACAGGCCGCCTTTCTCGGAATGCGGATTATTGAAATCCCCGTTCCATTGATCTACCTCGATCTGTCCAGATCGTTCGGTGGATCGTTGGATGATGGTCGTATTCGATTGCAACACTACAACTCTGTGATCGACAGCAGCATTCGCGCGATGCTCGATCGAGGTTACGTCCTACCCACCCCGACATCCGCATGTCGGGGAGAGTGTTGCTAGTGACCGGAATGGTCGGCAGTCGCGTGGAACCAACTCGGGCACCTCGAGGCAACAACCTCGCAACCATCGTTCCCGATCGCGATTCTCTCTCGGATTTGATTTTCGCCAACCGCGATCGCTGGGCTTCTGGGCACGCTCCTTCGTGGATGCAAGATCTGCGCACGTCCGCTCGACGACAATTGGCGGTTGTCGCTCGTCAACATACTCGTTCCTATCTTTCAGGTGAGTTGCTGCCTTCTCCCGATTTGTCGGAAGAGGGCCCATGGATCGTCGGTGGCCACCAACCCGAATTATTTCATCCGGGTGTCTGGTTCAAGAACATATTGATCGATCGGATAGCAAAAGAAACACGCGGCTTTGGAATCCACTCGATCATCGATCATGACTTGGCCCGAGCAACCGCCCTTCGCGTTCCTGCTCGCGATAGGGAACGCAGCCTCGCACATGCTTCGATGATTCCCCTTCCCTTACAACGCCCTGCATCCAGCGATGCGTTGCTCCCATGGAATGCTTGGGGAATCGATCGATCTCGGATCCCTTCGACTATTCAAGAAATCGAACAAGCTCTTCGTTCCGTTGAGATTCCCCACTCGATGGTGCGGGAATACTTGGAGGAACTTGGTTCATTGTCGCCTGACATCAATGCAGCGATCGGTTTGTCTCAAGTTCGACATCGGATGGAACGCCGGAACGGCATTGGCAACTGGGAATTCCCGATGTCCCAACTGTGCCGTTCCGATGCTTGGTTGACCTTTGTTCAATATTGCATATCGCACGCGAATGAATTGAATTCATCCTACAACGCATGCCTTGATGAATATCGAGAGCGTGAAGGGGTCCGCAATCCGACACAACCTGTTCCTCGTTTGGGGCAACAAAGAGAGTGGATTGAATTGCCATTTTGGATTCGATTGCCCGGTCAGTATGCTCGCCGCCGCATGTGGGTCTCCCATACCTCATCTCAGTGTCGCATCGCTCCTGAGCCGAGCGATGATGGGCCGGTACTGAGATGGGATGGCGATGTTTCGCAATCCCGATGGCTCGTGTGGCCCCGTGCACTGATGACAACTTTGTTTTTGCGAGTCTTTATCGCCGACCTATTCGTGCACGGTATTGGAGGTGGACAGTACGATCGCTTGACCGATGCGATCATCGAGCGATTCCTACATATCCAACCTCCGAAATTTGTGACCTGCACGGCAACGCTCTGGCTTCCTTTCCCAGGGACGGATATCGCAGTGGAGCAGCGTCTGCTCGACGAATCGAAGATGCTCGAACGGGAACGACAATGCCTTCGCTCGGCACCGCAGCAGGCGCTAGACCTACTGAATCCCCATCAGAAGGAACTTGCCCAGGAACATCAAAGACTCTTAGCTCAGATTCCACCTCGCGGTCACAGGAAAATTTGGCATCGCGAGATGACGGCACTCAGGCAAAAGATTGTCTCAGCTATCGAAATCCCCAGTCGAAACTGGGCGGCTCGCAAGGCTGAGTTCGACGCCAGGGCGCTCGAATATCGAGTTCTGCATTCGCGTGAATTCTCGTACGTCTTGTTCGAAGAACGAGATATCTTGGACCGATTGTCGAAGCTTGCCGAGAGCTAGCTTTCAAAATGCGAAATCCAGGCGACTTGGAGAGCCTGTAATCATCCAAGTGTCTTTTCCGATCAAAGGGTTTGGCCAGAAATGCCGATGGAGGAGTAGGCCGTGGCGCCGCGTTTTGGGTGCGGGTGCCTCGGATGGATTTGTGCTGAAAAAGAACTCCGCGTGACGAGGTTGGGGAACACATGCGAAGACAGGGCAAAAGCTGGATGCCAGGTGCGTTGGTCGCGGGTTCGGTATGCCTGGCGATCATGGCATTCTTCACCCCCGCAATCTTGAATGAAAAGGCTTCGGCAAGCACGCCCGTGGCAAGCACACCCGTGGCCAGCACTTGGGCGCAAAAAATGTTTGCGACCACCCATCACGACTTTGGAACCGTCAGCCGCAATGCTAAAACGGAATACGCCTTTGTTCTCGAGAACTGCTACGAAGAGGATGTTCATATCGCGGGCGTACGGAGCAGTTGCGGTTGCACAACCCCCGTGGTCACCAAATCCACCCTCAAGTCGTGGGAGAAGGGTGAGATCCTTGCGAAGTTCAATACCCGCACCTTCCTAGGCACTAAGAGTGCGATGATCACGGTCATCATCGATCGTCCGTACTACGCCGAAGTCCAACTGACTGTCGGAGGGACGATTCGTTCCGACATCACCGTCGAACCGGGAGAAGTCAAATTCGGAGATACCGAAGTTGGGGAGGGAAAAAACATCGATTTGCAAATCCACTACACGGGACAGAAGGATTGGAAGATTGTCGATGTTCGAGGCGATTCCGATGCCTTAGAAGTTCGACTCGATCCACCCGCTCGTCAATCCGGTTTCGTCGCGTACAACATGCATATCAAGTTGAAGTCGACCGTTCCAGCGGGCGAATTGCAGGACGAGTTGATCGTAGTCACGAACGATACCAACGAATCGGAAAGTCAGTTTCGCTTGCCGATTTCAGCGCGGATCCTGCCGCCAGTGACGGTTTCACCGGAACAAATTCTTATCGGAGATCTTAAGAAGGGGGACTCCAAACAGCAACGGTTGGTGGTCAAGTCCAAGAAACCCTTCTCGATCAGCAAGATTGATTGCGACGACAAACGCTTTGAGTTCACGCTTCCTGAAGGGGAAAAGCCTGTACACGTGCTGCAGTTCACTTTCCGAGGCGATTACGACACCCCTGAAGGGCAAAGCGTCCACCAAAAGGTACGCATCGAAACTAGCACCGGGGACACGGTAGAAACGACCGTCATGGGACGAGTTGTCGAATAATGTCCTGGTGGCCCATCAAGCACGCTGGCTTGGACTAGCGAGATACAGGCTGGCGAATCCTCTCTTGCGGATAGCCGTGTGCGGTCCGATTTTGGACTACTTTTGCCGGTGTTTTCCTTGCTTTATTGGTTTTGGGTCAGAGCAGGTGCAGTTCGCCCGTTTAATCGTATCCCTGCGTACCCGATAGCCCTCTAAATTGCCCAAAAAATATTGAATTGGGTAGACACCCAAATACGCTGGGATTTGATTCATCGATTTCTCCTCCATTCGATTTTCCAGGGAATGGGAGGGATTTCCAGGGATTCTTTGCTCAAGCCCGCCTCCATCAATACTATGAGTTTTCGACCGAATGAAAGCAGCGAAGTCGCACGCCAAACGGAGGCGATTAACAAAACAAGGAGGCATGAATCCTGTTCCGATCCAGGGATCGTCGACTGAATCGAGCAGGATTGCGCCGGAGGAACTGCACGCTTTCGACTCTCGCATTCACCGTTTACCTCTCGCGGTTTCATTCCTGGCGATTGCATTAGTCACTCTCGCCCTATACGGCGGTACGCTTGCGGAGTTGGAGTACCAATGGCGTACAGAGGCCGATTACTCGCATGGTTATCTGATCCCCATCTTGAGTGCGGGTCTGTTGTACGCTCGAAGGGAGTTCTTTCCAGGGTTCGGGCAAAGATTGCATTGGCTGGGGTTGGGGCTACTCGTTTTTGCCGTCATCCTTCGAACGGTGGGTCGGCTTTTCTTCATGGAGTTTCTTGAGGGTTGGTCGATTGTTCCCTGGCTGGCAGGCTGCCTGACGTTGTTGGCGGGTGTGCGAGCTCTGACATGGGCTCTTCCTGCATTGGCCTTTCTTCTGTTCATGGTTCCTCTCCCCTACCAAATCGAAAACCTCCTGAGTTGGAAGCTTCAGTCGCTGGTGACATTTTTGTCCGCGACGATCTTGAGGATTCTTGGCTTTCCTGCAATCGCTGAAGGAAACACGATTTGGATTGAGCAGTCGCAGATGTTGGTTGAGGAAGCCTGTTCAGGTCTTCGAATATTCGTCGGCATGGCTGCATTCGCATTCTTTTGGGCCACCCTCATTCGTCGGGCTTGGGTAGACAAGCTCATGGTGCTCGCATCCATCATTCCGCTCTCCATCGTCGCCAATACGGTACGAAGCGTAATCATTTGCATTTCATACTACTGGTTTGATGGTCGGTTTGCATCGCAGGTGCATGACTGGGCAGGGATCCTGATGATTGTTTTAGCAGCCGCGATGGTGTGGCTAGTGAAAGAGTATTGGGAGCGTTTATACCGACCTGTTTGGGTTTCTACACCAGCCGATCTCTTCAAGAGGACTTGATGCGGCGTATTGATCGAGTGTGTTTGTGTACTAAGGGTTTTGTTGTTCCTACTTTCTTTCTGAATTAGATATTCATGAGTCGTTTAATCGCAAAACCAGCAGGCTCGGGAAATAAAGATCCTTGGCAGGAACTACCGTTTGATCCTTGGTTGATTACAGCTACCCTTCGTCGCAATTGGTCATGGGCAGCCCCCTTGGGAGTTTTATTGGGCGTCTTGGTCTCGGGTTTCGTCTACATGGCTTTCGAGCCTGAGTATCTCGCGTCCCATCTTCTAGAGGCGAACCGCGATTTCGTCGTTTTCCAGGGTGTGATGCAAGGTCCCTCGGAGTTGATCCAAAATGAAAGGCCGCTGATTGAAAATCACTTGGTCCTCTCCCCGGTCCTCTCGGATGCCAAGGTATGCGAAGCCCCAAGCCTCAGAGATGTTCATACTCGTGAACTGAATATACGAAGAAATCTGAGCATCACCGATGCAGGTTCACGCACGTTGATGCGAATCTCTTATCGCGATACCGATCCGGTAGCCGCTGCGGCTGTTTGCAATGCGATTGTCAGGTCTTATCTTCAGCAACGTCAACGGTTCGATGACCGTCGCATCTCGGATCTCGAGGGATGGTTGCAACCTGCGCTGAAGCTTTGGCAAGACGAGGTCGAACAGCATCGCGAACGAATCATCAGCTTGAGCAAGCAGGCGAAGGGATTCGATCCTTTCCAAGAAACAACGCGGCTCAACAGCGATACAACCTACCTCACCAACCTTCGCGACGAATTGAGCACCTTGCGTTCGACAGAGGCGGTTCTCGAGGCGGAACTGCTGATGCTCAAGGATGCGCAGGCACGATCGGATCAGGTGTTACCGTTTGATATCGATCCTGTGGAGTTCGATGAATTGATTGAAGAGCATGAAGAGGTTGCAAGCATCATGCAACTCATCGAGGAGAAGAACGAGGAGATGAGAATGATGGAGCGATCCGACCTCGTACGGACAGACAGCATGGCAACGACCGTTACCCATTTCGATGCGAGGCCGAAAACGCTCCGTCTGTCCGTAGAGAAAAAAAATCCGCAGAGCAAGAAAGCCGATGGCATGAAGATAAGCGTGTTGGCGATCCAATCCGCTCGCTCCCAAACGCCGAGTTCAAGCCATGGTATCGATGACCATCTTTGGATCGATTCCTCCCATGGCAGCGGCTGGTAATCCAGAGGCACGATCGATGCGTAGATCACCAGCAACGTACAGAAAAGTCCCGTCAGTCCCAGCAGAGGCCGCAGGCTGGAAAGCCCCCCAAACCAGCCTCTGGATATTGAGTCGCAGGAGGGGTGGGACGATGCGAAATCGGTCGCGGCGTCATTCGATTTCATCGTCAAAATCACTAGGTGGATCGAGCATCGAAACGGGGACTACCCTCGAGTCTAATTCGATCCTGGCTTTTTCCTAGCGCTGGACTGTCCTCGCCTACGGAAGGGTTACCACAAACCCGTCATTTCGGCCCGCCATGGCGCGATAAACCTGCATGTCGACATTCGTTGTGATGGTGTGAGTCGAGCCATCCATCAACAGGAAGAAACAGCCGCCGGTATGGGGGCTCCAGAATCCGCCGGGGCTTCCTGTCGGTGCATTGGGGCCGCCCGATCGAATGTGCACGGTCGCCATCGTAATGGCAGGCCTCGCTGTTTGGCCAACCACTTGACCGCGACTCTGTGCGATTCGAGGTGAGAACACCGTCTGAGCATTCGGGATCACCCCCGCCCAACCGTTCGGAGTAAACATGCTCGCCCGTTCACCAAGACCGATCGTGTTCGATGTCCCGTCGGTAATGTGAGCATGGCGGATCGCGGTGTTCCGGTGAAACATCCCATTGAAAGGTTGCTCCTCGTAATGAGCGGTATATCCCGGCGCGTTCGCCGGATCACCACCACCCAGACAGCCAACATAACTGGTGTGTGCCAGGTCCGTGATGCCGATGGATGTTGGCCATACAGTCACCGATTCGTTCCATGCATCGGAAGGACATTGATAGGTTGAGATCCTCGTGCTTCGGGCCGCTTGATTGGCTGTTGCTGTGATAGGAAGGCTGAAGTTGATGGAGTTGTGAAGCGAGGATTGCTCCATCTGAGGAAGCATCAGGGCAAAGAAACTCCAGCCCGGCCCCGCTTCCGGCACCGGGGTATTGCCTCCACCAGGCCATGGGCCAGTCACTCTTGAAATGAATCCAGGGGGAAATACGCGATGGGCGGCTTCGTAGTTGTGAAGCGCCAGACCCATTTGACGCATGTTGTTCGAGCACTGCATGCGACGAGCTGCCTCGCGAGCAGCCTGTACCGCAGGAAGCAACAACCCCACCAAGATGCCGATGATCGCAATCACCACCAACAATTCAACTAACGTGAAACCAAGACGTTGAATTCGACTCATCATTTGTTCCCCAGACACACAAGAAGCGCGAATCTTTTCGGACGCGCAAACCGCCTCTATTCCCCCTTGGAATAGCGGGTCGATCGAGATGTGGCTGGCTGAGGAACTGCGCCCAAAACAGGGCGCCCAATCGCTTGCTGGATTTCTCGAACGAACATATTGTTATTGAGACTCAGTCTCACTACAATCCCCCGATCAAGATTTTTCTTTTGGAAAGCGAATTTTGGGATCCATGGCCACGGAACCAACGCCAGACGAACAAAGTTACGGCGAGCAGATTCACGGCGAGCAAAAAGCTTCCGAGGCCGAGCCGTTGAACTCCGGCGGCCCGCGGATTGCGAAGATCATCCCCTTTCGCGAACTGTGCCGCTGCGGCGATGAGGTTTGGATTGAGAACGAAGGGGAGCTTTACCGGCTTCGTCGGACTCGCCAAGGGAAACTGATCCTGACGAAGTGATTAAGCATTTGTTGATCTTCTTAAAGTTGCTCTTTGGGAACGGAGTAGGACAACTCGCTGTCATCGAGCGGTTCATAGGCTTGGAGTTGTTTCTCGAGCACGGCTGGACTGGCCTCGGAAGGATCCAGTCCTTTGGCTAGACGCTCTTCGATGCGGGTTCGAAGCGTAGCGAGATCAGCTCGGCAATCGAGGATGCGAAATGGGATTCCATTGCATTGCGCTAGCGCATGAAACAATGCGCGCTGTTCATGTTTGAGAAAGGTCGCATCGACAATCGCCTTGTAGCCGGCGTCCAGGATGATTTCCGCCAATTCGAGAAGCCGCTGATAGGTAGCTTGTGTCGCGGTTGCATCGTAATGTCCAGAGCCGAACATTCGATCTCGTTCAACATCGGATCGAACGCGAATCGCCCCCAGAGATTGGATCACTCGCAGGGACTCCGTTGACTTGCCGCTGCCGCTCAGGCCGTGGGTGATCCAGAGTTCCGTTGATTGCGATGCGGTAGCGAACTCATGAGCCAATCGCGTGTAACGTGCGACTTCTGCGCGGGACGCTTGCTTGGCTTGCCGATCACCGTCCAACTGATATTCACGCAGTGCAGCGACTTTGGCTCGGACCATGGCCAGGTAGCCCAAATACCATCGCAAGACTTTGAGTGCATCGTGATCGCCGGTGGCTTCGATGTATGCGTTGATCCAAACATAAGCTAGATCGCGACGGCCTCGGGCTTGCAGATCCATCATCAGGAAAGCCGCATCATAGATGACATCGATCCGAGTTAAATCGGTGTTGAATTCGATTCCGTCGAACAGTACCCATCGACCGGCCCAGTGCACGATATTGCCGCAGTGCAAGTCACCGTGGCATTCTCGTACTTTGCCAGCTCGATATCGATCATGACTTTTCTCTAAAAGTCTTGCCCACTCTTGGCGTGTCCAGTCGCGAAGGAGATCTATCTCCCCTTCGATCTCCGGGTGTGGCTGCGATTGGATCACATCGAAGTTATCGATCGCGAATCCCAAGGTCTTTTTTTGGAAGGAGTCAAAATCACCCTGGACGATTTCTGCCTCGCGATGGAACACGGAAGTTATCCGTGCGATC
>CAYXFO010000025.1:0-9963 GCA_964464255.1 uncultured Pirellula sp. | reverse complement strand
ATCAGGAAACGGGGCTCTTCGCAGGGAATTCATCAAACACAAACAAAGCGATCACAACATATTTCTACAGTTTATGTCGCGATACGGAAAAAGGCATTCGATGCCGCCATGTTTTCTAGGGAGGGATGCCCGTGGAATTGTTGCCAGAGAAGACCAGAAGTGTATTTCTCAGTGACCTTCATCTGGATTGGCGACTCTCCCAACCCGACGCAGCTCTGGAATTCCTCACTGCTTGCGATCCTCGATATGTCTATCTCGTAGGGGACACTTTCGAGGGTCTGCATCGTTCTCTGGATCTCGGTTCCGAGAATGCGAAACGTCTATGGCATGCGTTGGAGCGGCTTGCTGCTCGCGGAGCCGAAGTTGTCATTCTGACGGGCAATCACGACTCAGCCTTAGCGGGCATGTCACGAGACATCCCGTTTCGGACGGGAGCTTATGCGATCCATACCAACCTGCGCGGCGAGCGGTTTTTGGTTACTCACGGGGATATTTTCGATTGCCTCGACCCAGAGGCTAAAACTCCTACGAAAGAGCTGGGGAGTTGGTTTTATCCGTGGCTGGTGCGGTCGGGGGACCTGCTCCAGTGGTTGCGGATCCTGCCCCGAGTTCAACGGAAAACCTGGTGCGATTACTGGAAGGTGAAGATACGTCGGGCTCGCGCGCATGTGGATGCGTTCGAACGAGGCATGGTGGAACTTGCCCAGCGTTATGGATGTGATGGTGTCGTTTGCGGACACATCCATCGCCCCGATGCAAAGCAACTCCATCATGGTTGGTACTTCAACTGTGGCGATTGGGTCGAGCACCGTTCCTGCGTTTTGGAGACCTACGATGGAGCGATGCGTCTAGTGGATGATTTGATGAGTCCGCAATTCAAGAGCGAGGCAGCATGAGTGTTTTTTACTGGCAACGTTGCCAATTTCGGATTTGGAAGCGAGGTCGAAAGAACCCCAGGGTTCACAACAGAAACGGAGGCAAGTTCGATGGCCACACTCATTTACAGCATGTGCGGGGAAGGACGCGGTCACGCGACTCGGGTGCAAACCGTGGTCGAGATGCTGGTACCGCAACACCGATTCATCTTGCTGGCAGCACGGGATGCGTACGAGTACCTTTACGACTGCTACCAGGGAAATCCGATGGTCAGTGTCCGAAGATTACCTGGCCTCTTTTTCGCATACCGGAATCACAAGGTCGATTACACTCGCTCCGCCATCAACGCCGCGCCTTATTTGGCTAAACTCAATGCGATGGTTCGCTACGTTGTCGGAATGATGGAACGCGAAGAGCCCGCCTTGGCGATCACCGACTTTGAACCGATCCTCCCCAGAGCCGCACGGAAAGTGGGGATCCCTTGGATCTCGCTTGACCATCAACATTTTTTGAGTGTCAGCAGTTTTCAATCGATGCCGGTATCTTTTCGTTGGCGAGGCTGGTTCTTGAGATCGACCATTCCGCTGTTCTATTCGGGACAAGTAGGCGAAGCGGTCAGCTCGTTCTTTCATCTTCCTCCCCGTCCAGGTACCGAAGCGATTCCTCGAATCGGAGTATTGCTTCGAAATGGCATCATCAATGCCGGCAGCTATCCTCGCCCATCGCAAGGGCATATCTTGGTCTATATCAGACGGCACGCGCCCGACTCGTTGTGGCATGCTTTGCAAGCAAGCGGTCGTTCCGCAATCGTGTACGGCTTGGGCGAAAAGCCGATGCAAGGCAATATCGAATTCCGTGCGGTGAGCGATCAGGGGTTCGTTCGAGATCTTGCAACCTGCGATTGCTTGGTCAGCACGGCGGGGAACCAATTGGTAGGGGAAGCGTTTTATCTGCAGAAACCGGTACTTGCGATTCCAGAACCAGGAAATTTCGAACAGCAACTGAATGCATGGTTGGTCGCTCAGTCGCGAGGAGGTTGGTCGACAACATTCAGCCAACTGACCCCGCATCTGCTACAGCAGTTCCTGTTTGCATTGCCAAGTTTACGCGCGGTGCTCGCCACATTAGATGTAGCCGGTAACGCTGCCGCCAAGTCGTTCATCGAGGATCACTTGCCGTTGCATGCAGGCATTGAACAGCAACCTTTCGAGTCAACCTCGCTATGGGGATACGCGTCACCACGAGCTATCGCATCCTAACGGAGTTTTTCAAATATGACTTGGATCGATGCGATTTGCAGAGCACCCGGCTTCCTTTCGGATGCGGTCAAGTATCGCGCGGGCCGCTCGATTCGGCCCCGCATGTTGACGCACACCGTCACCTTTCGCTGCAATGCCCGTTGCATCATGTGCGACTCGTGGAAGATGTCCGGGAAAGGGGATCTCACCACCGAAGAGATCGAATCGATCTATCGGCAATTGCCACGCATGGATGCCGTGAGATTGACGGGGGGTGAACCATTCGTACGGTCGGACTTGCTCGATATCGTCGGACTCGCGCATCGCTATCTGCGTCCTCTGGGTATGCATATCACGACCAACGGTTTCCTCACCGATCGAATTGTGGAACTGTGCAGTCAACGGCCCAAATCGTTTCCGCTTCAGATCATGGTCAGCCTCGATGGCATGCAGGCGAAACACAACCATGTTCGCGGCAGCTCCATCGCCTGGTCTTCGGCAACCAAGACCTTGGAGATCCTCGCCCAGCATCGAGAGGAATGGCGACTTGATCTCGCGGTCAATCAAACCATCGTCGATAGCGAGGGTGTGGAACAGTATCGGGAACTGCGCAAGTTCCTGACGCCTCTCGGAATTCGGCATCAAGCGGTCATGGCATACGATGGCAGCGCAACGTATAACCTGGAACGCGAAATCGATCTAGCGCCGAAACAGATCGGACACTTCGCAACTTTCGGCGAGTTCACCGATGATGACCTGCGAGCTCTCTTCGCGGAAATCGAAAAGGACCTACTGAGCCTTCCAACATGGGCTCGAGCCGCGAAACGGTACTACCTCGAGGGTATCCGACAGCGCCTGCTGCCATCGGAATCGAAGAAAGCTTGGAATAACCCAAAATGCGTCGCACTTCGCGCTCACCTAAGAATTTTCCCCAATGGCGATGTACCGACATGCCAATTCAATACCAAGACAATCGGAAATCTTAGGGAAAAACCGTTCCAAGAAATTTGGAGATCGCTCAAGGCGGATTCGCAGCGCGAATGGGTGCGAGCGTGTCCAGGTTGCTGGGCCGAATGCGAAGTTCTACCCAACGCAATCTACACTCTGGATCTGGTCAAGCCTCGCAAGCAACATTCAACCACTCGCGAACCATCACTAGAGAACGCAACGATCGATTAACATCGATCGCACTCCGGCGTTACTTTCCATCCCTTCCGTCCTTGGTGTCCCCTCTGTCATTTCAGTCCTTTTCCGCACCCTGCTCCTGCTCTGGGTTCAAGGACATCGCGAGCAAACGGAGCGATCCCCAGTCACCGAGATAGGCCATTTCTTGGAATGCCACTCCGGTTTCCCAGAATCCGCCTCCGATATTGCGAGCCTGACGAGTCACACCGATGAAACAATTGGGTTGATTACCCCACACGCAGCAAAACGCAGTCTCCGAAGCCGCGATCTCTTGCTTGCACAGAAGCGCAAGTCCATCGTCGGAGAAATTCCTGGTCACTCCAATAAACGGTTCGTAAGGATATGACGAATCAAAAACCTGCACCAGTACAGGCATCGACACCGGACGACGTGAGTACTGTCGTTTATCCACTCCCCTGAGTGCCTCTCGCACCGAATAAAGATCAATCACGCGGCGCATCGTTCGCCAGACTTCCTGCTTTTTGCGACGCTCCTCGAATACCGATGATCGCGATGAAGTGAAGAACCCGAACATATCAAACACCCACCTGCAATAAATTGATTCGTTGACGCAAAAACTGTTCTGCGGGCGCTCAGATCGGTCCTAAACGAGACTCGCGTGGAACCTAGCGTATGCGTTGTGGAAGACTGCGCGAAAAGCAAACCTTGGGGAAGAAATCCCCTAAATGATAGAAACCCTGTCATCTTTGCATGCATATTCGTTACAAGCCGACCTGATGACAGAATCGTTTTCAAGCTTGTAGCTGCAGGAAAAAATCAGCTATCCTTAACCCGATTGAATGTCCGGGTCTTTGGGGTCAAGGATGTATCCCATGCAGCGTTTGTGTTACTACGGAGTTGCGGTATTCCTGTGTCTGTCGACGGGTTGCACGCCTCTATCCTCGAATCAAGCATCTGGGAAATCATCGCTATTTCGAGGTAACCCTCCGCAGATTCGCGAGCGATTGCTGTCCCATATCCCAATCGGCACGCCCCGTACCGACGCGATGCGAATCGCACTTTCTTTGGGATGGGAGCCGTCCCCGCCCACCCTCGGCGTCGAGCAGGACACTTCCCTCCGCTTTCAAAAACAAGGAAAGCAATGGTGGGGTGGTGAAAAGGTCTCTCTGATCCAGGTCGAATGCCCCAACGGGGTTGTCGAGGATATCTTCTGCGAGCAGATCGGGGTGTGCTGGTTACCATAGTTGGACATTTCATCGCCTCGTCTCTCTGGCCTACGCCCGTTTTCTGTCCATTGGATTTCCATCCCTCCGACCGCACGTACGATTACTTCCGTAGCGGGTGCTAATCGCCCCGAAGCTCGGAAGAAGTACGCGGTTGCGACGAGTAGGTAGTCGAATTGGATAAAATGAGATCGAAAAAGTCCGTCACCAGCGGCTTTACGCTGGTGGAACTGCTGGTGGTGATCGCGATTATCGGTGTTCTTGTAGGGCTCCTGCTGCCCGCAGTCCAGGCAGCTCGCGAAGCGGCACGTCGTATGCAGTGCTCAAACAACCTGCGGCAGTTAGGCCTCGCTTTGCACAATTACGAGTCCGCGGCGCGGCGCATTCCACCGAGCGCCTGCGTCAATCCTAGAACGACAGCGAACGCATCCTGGAGCATCCATGGTCGACTGTTTCCCTATCTCGAACAGAACAATCTTGCCAACCAGATCGATCTCAGTCGCAACTGGTCAAACTTCCCGATCCTGAACTTGTACCGAGTCCCTATCTACGTCTGTCCGTCTGATCCCAGATCCGATACTCCGCGCGACACCAGCCAAACCGGTAGCAGCGTTCAGATGTTCCTCTATCCAACGAACTACGCATTCAATCTTGGAACATGGTTCGTGTACGATCCCGTTACCAATCGCGGCGGCGACGGGGTGACACATCCCAATTCCGAAATGAAATTGGCATCGGTTGTCGATGGATTGAGCAGGACTCTGTGGTCAGCCGAGGTTCATGCTTGGCAAGCTTACACGCGCAACGGCGGACCTCCGACAACCGCGATGCCTCAAACCATTCAAGAGGTGGCTCTCATCGCCGACAGCGGTGTCAAGGATCGGATCCTGCCGGATCGAACAGGAACCGGCCGTACCGAATGGACCAACGGTCATTGCCATCACAGCGGGTTCACCGTAACGCTCGGCCCGAATACGGTGGTTCCCTACACATTCAACGGAGTTCTCTACAACATCGATTACAACTCGCAGCAGGAAGGCAATAGCCTGACGCGTCCCAGCTATGCCGTCCTCACTTCACGCAGTTTCCACGGTGGGTTGGTCAATGTTTGCCTGATGGACGGCTCTGTTCAGTCGATCAATAACAACATCGCCCTTCCGATATGGAGAGCACTCGGCACCCGGGCTCAAGCGGATCATTCCGAGATTGACCAATAGCGGACTCGCTTCAGCTTTCGTCACGGGCTCGGCGTGCAATCCATCCACATAACTACGAAACGTGGTTCGCGTTGTCCGTTTCCGTCGGTCTCGCGGTCGCCAACCGCGTTCTCGGTATTCAGCGACCAGGGAACGCAAGTCTTCGAGCGAGAGATCGAAGTGGGCGCGATGTCCGATCCCAGGTTGTAATAGGCGCGACTGTATGCCACGGTTACCGCGATCACTTCGAGCCAAACTGATCGATGTTGGCAACCATCCCGCAAGGCTGTCTTGTTTGATTTCCTCTACCATGTCATCCGAATCATACCACCATGTCTGCCATCTCTGATTGGACGTGATCCACAACATCGAGCCGCTGGGCTCCCCTTCAGGAGGCTCGTCTGCATAAAAGTACATCAGCCAGACGCACGCATGCGTGCTATTCATCGCTTTGAAATCCAAATGGAAGCCATCGTAATCCTTGAATTCATGAACCTGCCAGTCCACTCCTGTCGTATTCTTGATAGCAACCGCATCGAAGATAAGAGGATCCGAACCGGACCGCGTGTTGATACTGATAGGGATGTACTTCGTCCGAATCGATTCCAACCATTTGCGAAAACTTGCCAGATCCGCACCGTGGATTTCCGTGGCTTCGATCGCAGAGTTGTCCGTGGAGGCCGAGTTGTCCTTCGAGGCCGAGTTGTCCTTGGAGGACATCGCCAGTCGCTTGACCGCCGCAACACTCAGCGCGAGTCGAATACCGGTGTGGAACCCAGGCGCCATTTCCGCATCGTGATCGAGACGAGATGCGGAGCGACTGGTTGCAGTAGGCCAGAACCAATCACCTCCTCGAATGACTCGATTTCCATCTCCATTCGAGACGGGTCCAGAGGAATTGATCGAGATCGCAGTTGACTGTTTTTGATACGTCGACAGCGAGTACAGATCAAAGACATGTTCATAAACGTTGCCATGCATGTCATGCAATCCGAATGGATTCGGGAGAAAGGAAGCAACGGGGAATGATCGCTGAGCCACGTTCGCTACGTTTTCCCTGGCTGCTAAATCGGTTTCATCATCTCCGGTCCAGTACGAGGTCAAGGTTCCTGCCCGGCAAGCAAACTCCCATTGGGCTTCCGTCAGCAATCCGTAGCTTCCCGGCCAACCTGCGGTCGTCCACGGGTCGGCGTCGGATGAAACTAACGGAAGTTGAAGTCGCAAGTTCAATCGCTTGCATAGGTCGACCGCTTGCCGCCAGGAAACGCTCTCCACCGGCCATTGTCGCGTGTCCCGATCCTTCAACGAACCAGCCCCCGGCCCGCCAACTCGAAAGTAGGACGGATTGGTGGACATGATGTCTTCAAACAACGATTGAGAGACCTCCGTGGTCGACACATAGTAAGGCTGCGTGATCACTACCCAGTGCTGTGGCGCTTCGCTGAAGATTCTGCTGGCCCAATTCCCGTGATTACCAGCGATCGCGATGGAGCGATCGATTTCTTTTTGGTTGCTCCCCATCAAAAAAATCCCGGGAGGAATCAATCGGAACCGTATTCCGAGCGGGTCCTCGTATTCCACAGGGACGCCGATGTAATTCGCCCATTGCTGTTGCAATTGCGACGCCTGTGGGTTGCTGAACGGGACAATCGCAGGTGGGGGTGCATCGGAGGGCCAAGACTTGGCGAATTCGATCTTGGCTTGCTCCAGGAGTGAGTCGTTAACTCGCTTCTCGGGAGCTCGTATCGCAGTTCCATCTTTTTCAGCAGTTGGCCTTTCATCAGTTGGATCCGTCTGGCTCTTGCGCCCCTGCGTCAGCCAAACCCCGAGCGCCAACAGGACGGCCAACGGTATCGCCGCTCCGAGCCAAGCGAGCCTCCACCTATCGATCGACGAAAACTTCGGTGCATCCACTTGTTTAAAAGATGACTGCTTTCGTTCGGGGAGCCTTCCTCGTTCGATCCACTCTCTTTGAGCTTCCTTGAGTTCCGTCGTGACCAAGTCGAGGGATGGATAGCGATCCTCTGGTTTCTTTTGCATCATGCGTTCGATCACCCCGCACAACCACGCGGGTGCATCGGGATTGCTTTCCGCGATCGGTCGAGGCTTTGCTTCGGCGACTCGTCGCATTACGCCAAGAGCGCTGCTGGCGCGAAAGGGTGGGCGACCTGTGATCATCAAGTAAAGAATACTGCCGAGGCTGAATTGATCGCTGCGAGGATCGAGCGAGTGTCCTTGGGTTTGCTACGGGGACATGTACATCGGCGTTCCTGCGACAAAACCCGATTGGGTTAGGCTGGCGTCATCCACGGTTCGTGCTAGTCCGAAATCGGTCAGTACCACTCGGGGCTCGCGCCCCGTTTCGATCAATACGTTGGTTGGCTTCACATCGCGATGGATCAGCCCTGTGGTGTGTGCTGCACCGAGTGCTTGAGTCAACTGAATTGCGATCGGAAGAATCTGGGAATGATCGAGGGGGCCTTCGTCATCGATGCAATCTTGGAGTGTTCGGCCTTGCACACGTTCCATCACAATGTAGGGAATCGGTTCTTCTTCCACCGCGAAAACCTGAATGACGTTTGGGTGTCGAATCGCGGCCCCGGCGCGCGCTTCTCGCAAAAACCTCTTGCGCGGCGGAGAGGTTTTCGCCAGATGAGGCAGGAGAACCTTGATCGCAATCTCTCTTTGCAGTTTCGTATCCCATCCTCCCAAAACCATCCCAAAAGCACCCTGGCCAATCAACTCACGTATTTCGTAATGACCAAGAGATCCGAGTATCCCACTTTGCGTCGATGGAGTCAGAAACGAAAGATCGACCGGATCATGGACTGGTTTCCAATCGCTGGTGTCCTGGGGCTCTTGATTGCCTGGGACTGGATCAAGAAATTGCCCGAGGTTCGCCGAGACGGCGAGGAGCGATTCGATGCGATCGATTTGGTTGCCATTCCCCTCGCAGGCGGTTTCGAGAAAGGCTCGTCGCTCCGACGGATCGGTAATCGCCATCGCTCGCAGAAAAAGGATGCGTTCTTTCATCGTGATGTTCCAACGGGGAAATGGGATCTATCGGTAGTCTCATGCGTCGAATCGAGTCTTGGACTGCCAGAAAAATGGAGAAAAATTTCTAGTTGGCGGTCATGGCGTGGAGAAGCCAAGTTCGTGAGAACTGCCACAAGCGGTGGGCCGATCGGTCGGAGATACCCAGGCATTCTGCGGCTTGGGAAACGGTCAGCCCGGCGAAAAAACGGAGCCGAACCAATTCCTCAGCCATCGGATCGCTTTGTGCCAGAGACGTCATCGCTTCCTCGAGAGCTAGGAGCAGTTCGGGGGACTCGGCATCGGACAGCGGACTGGACAACGCTCCTTCGTCGATCGCTCGGCGAATCATCCCGCCGCCCCGCTTCTGTCCTCCTTTTGCCCGGCTCGGTCGATGAGAATCCTTCGCATCGCCTGCGAAGCGGCACCGAAGAAATGTCCGAGATCGTCCCATTGTGGAGACTGGGCTTCGGGTCCGAGCATGCGCAGGAATGCCTCGTGAACCAGCGCGGTCGCTTGCAGAGTTTGCCCTGTCGATTCGCGATTCAGTTTGGCTTGGGCCAACTGCTTGAGTTCCTCGTACACCAAGGGAATAGGGCTTCGCTGGCGAGGCGATCACCGTCCCGAATTCGGGCTAATAAAAGGCTCGCTTGCGATGGTTCACTCATGGCATCGAGTCACTCTCCGTGATGTGGCTGTGGGGCTATGTGGCTATGGGCGTCAACTGGATGGGGCGACGCGTAGGTGAAATCGTCAAGGGGATCGGAGTCATTTCGCGTCCGTCTGCGCGACAATGAAGCGTCCATTGAATTCGAATCAAGTGCCCGTTCAAACTCAATGGTCCGCGTGGCAACTGCAACGACCAGGTTTGATTACCACGGGCTGGCACGCGAAACGGAAACGCGTCATCCAGATCGGGCCACCAAGCAACATCGCCATCGGTTTGGACCAGCCAAACAATCTCGTTGTTGTCGCTTTTGAACGAATGCATCGCATCTTGCGGCAGTTGAACCAACTCAAAACCCTTGGCGATGGTCGTGGGGTCTTCCGTTTCGATAATGACTTGTTTGAAGAATGTCGACTCTTCGGTGCGGGTGGAAGTTCCTTGCCGATAGGAGGCCTTTTCCTTGCCGATGAGTGTCAGCGTTAATTTACGAATCGCATGGGTATTACCCTTGAACATCCAACTGATTTCGACGAGCCATTGGCTACTGCTCCCAATCACCTAGTCCGACTCGGAACAGTCCATCG
>CAYXFO010000024.1:0-21311 GCA_964464255.1 uncultured Pirellula sp. | reverse complement strand
GTCGGGCATCAATTGCTGCACGAGCGGCGAATTCGAGCTTTTCAAAGAAAAGCAAGACAACGCCTCGGGCAGCGGGAAGAGAAACCACGCGCAGCGTCGCCTCCGTGATCACGGAGAGAGTTCCCTCGGCTCCCGACTGCAGTCGAGCCAAGTCGATGGTGTTTTGATCGAGGAGACTTTCGAGTCGATAGCCACATCCCCGTGCGACACCGCGCCATGGCGGACTCTTGATCAATGCTCGATTCGCGTTGAGGAGTTGTCCGATTTCGGATGCCAAATAGTCGATGCGAGCGTTGCCTGTATCGGGTCGTTGCCATGGAATCTTGGAGAACCGAACTTCTTCCCCGTCGGCAAGCACTCCACCTAGCGAGACCACGGCATCTCCCGCAGTACCGTATCGCATGAAATGGCTGCCGAGGGCATCGATGGCGATGAGACTGCCGAGAGTTGTGACCGATCGGGTTGGAGGATCGACCCCGAGGATCAATCCCTCCCGCTGCAAGGAGCGGTTGAGATCTGCCAGGGTGATGCCGGGCTGAACGCGTACGGTTTGAGCGTCGCGATCGATACCGAGAAAGCGGCGCATGAATCGGGAGAAGTCGAGAATAATGCCAGGACCGAGCGATTGGCCTGCCAGACCGGTACCACCACCTCGCGGAAACAAGGGGATCGCGTTTTCTGCAGCATAGCGGACACACTGCGCGACATCCTTTGCGTGCCGTGGACGGACGACCGCGATCGGAGGGATTTCATACAAACTGGCATCGCTCGCGTACAACTGGGTGTAGAGTGGGTCGCAGTAGACCTCGCCGTCGAGTACACCTCGCAAATCCGCTTCGATCCTCGACTGTTCGGTATCCATGGGCAATCCTATCTGCAAGCCGTGCCGTTGTAGGTCACTTCACGCATGCTCAAGGTCCACCCGGTCCGTGTGGGGTATACACCGGAATCACGTAAGGGCCTTCGGGAATCACCGCAACTGCCCGATCTCCAGTTTGCGAAACGCTCTCTTCGATCGCTTGTTCGATTGAACCGATCATTTCGACGCATGTTAGTTCTCGATCTGCCGAGTTGATTCCGTCGCTGTAGAGCGAAACATTTCCGATCGCTAAGGATCGGAGGAGCATGTGGGTTTGCCAACCGTCAATATCTGCTAACGGCATCGATTGAATACGGTCTAGGAAAGCCTGAGGCCCGAGACGTTTTAAGATTGCCTGCGACTCGCGATACTCCGAAGATCCGATTCCTTCCTCGCAACGACTCGCAATGATCATGCGTCCGCCATCGGCCAAAATCTGCAGTGGAGCGACCATTCCTTTGACGGTCTGATAATAGGTTTTATCGAGCGGATAGCCAGCGGCGCTGGTGAGCAAGGTGGCGAATTTGCGAGGGCAAGGTACTTCGGCGAATCGACGAACTGCCGCGACACTTTCCAGGTGACTCGCTACGCAATCGCCGAAATTGACGAAGCTCATCTTTCGAGATTCGTCGATAATCGTGTTGAAGGCATATGTCGGGCCAAGCATTTGCAGTATCTCGAGTTGTCCCCGGTGCAACGGGTTGTTAATGAGATTGCCATTGCAGGCCAAAGGGTCGTTCATGAAACGATAGTTATGAAAAGTGCGAATGGTTGTTTCGCCCGCAACACCGGGTGCAACGACTTTCCGGCCTCCCGAGTAGCCCGCCATGAAGTGAGGTTCGACCAAACCGACCACGATCCGTAAATCGGCGTCGACTAAATGGCGATTGAGGACCACCGGTATGCCATCGGATGGTGTTCGCCCAAGGTCGACCATCCAGGCTGTGTCCCGCGCGTAGTGGTTCTCGATTCGGATATGGTCGAAGATCCAGGGATCTCCTACCACCTCGAGCATTTCCCGTCCTAGGTTGGGTCGATGCAGTCCAGTTGCAATCAATAGGGTGATCTGGTCGTTGCGGATCCCCGAGTCGCGAAGTTCATCAATGATGCCTCTCAGTATCGGACCGTTAGGAACTGGCCGTGTGATATCGCAGATGACAATCGTTACCCGATGGGCTTGCGATGCGAGTTGGCTCAATGGAGCGGAACCTACCGGATTGCGAAGCGATTCGGCAATCGCTGAAGCGGGGTTTTCCAACAGGGGCATCGCGGGTTTGCGAATGACGGTTGTTTCGCAACCCTTGGGCAAGCGTACGTGCAATTCTCCTTTGCCGTAACGTATTTCTACCGAGTCTGGCATTTCCGCTTGCGCTCGCTATGAAGTAGGTTTGTTGACGAACGATTCGTGTAGGCCGAACCTATCAAATAAAGCATAGAGTGGGAACTCTGCTTGTCATAGATGCCTAACGCTGCTCCATATTGCACAGCATGATCGACTCGAGCCAATCGTGCCACTGGCGCATCGATACAGAGTCCATGATCGGCTCGGCCAGGGGCGGCAGAGCCAACTGTTTGTTGCCTGCGAGCCACGTCAGGGATCCATTCCAGATGCCGCTCTCATCGATTTCTGTTCGCAATTGAATCGGATCGGCTGTGGTTCGCCCTTCAAAACAGGTTTGCAAGTCGACCGAGGAGAGTTTGTGCCATGTGTGGTCTCCGAACCGGCTTCCTTCGACCCATTGAAGGACAGGTTGACGCTGCCCTTCGCGTGTAAAGCGGAGTGTTCGGCTCAATTGGGCGGGTATAGGAGAATCCTTTGCGATCAGAATCTTGGGTGGTGGAGCGACATTGGAACGTTGGTCTTGGACGATCATCCCCAAGTCGTAGCTGCATGCCGATTTCGCCACGGGAGAACGAGGGTCAGCGGGAGGCATAAGGTATTTAGCTTGTAATGCAGCGCCGCGAGCCATATCGGCAGTTTCGATCTCCGCCACTTGCCCACCGGGTTTGATAAATCTCTTTAGGGGTTCGCGAATGTGTTCGATCCATCGGATATCTCCGATCAGCAAGAGGGAGTCGATCGACTTCGGGTCAAGATTTGCACGGCGCACCGCCTCGGCTGCAAAGTTGTCGCAATCGGAAGCTAGATCTCCGACCCATTCCTGAATGCGATCTCGATAGAGTGCATTCTCATAACGTCCATTAGGCATGTCGATGATGAATGGTACAACGTTGGCATGGCGAAGACGTTCCATCGCCCGCTCGATCGTACGTTGCACTTGCGATGCGAGACTGAGGTTCTCTCGAGCGCTGAGGCCAAACTGCTTTTCGATCAAGCTGGCCAACTGCTTAGCCGCTCGATCTTGCCATCGCAGTGTTCCTCGTTTCCAATCTCCAACTAACGATAATTTTTGGGCTCCGGAAAGATCCGCATGAACAACCGAAGCTTCGCAGGCGGTACCGCTAAGCATGACGACGAGCATGGTTTTCTCCCAATCCTCGTCGCCGCGAGCGCTGGCGAGCCGCGACTCGATTTCGATATGTGCCAACGCCGCCGCCAAGGGCTTTTCTAAAAGTTGCAACACCTCGATACCAGCGATAGCGCAGGCAGTGCGAGTACTGATGCGGTGCATCTGATCGTAGCAGCCAGGGATCGTGACCACTGCATGGGATGCGTTGGGTTGCCGACAGCGGGTAGCGACGGTTAACTGCCGAATGATTGCGGCAACCAGTACTTCCGGTGGAATACGACGCCCGCCAAAGGGTCTTTCGAGCATCGGCAAACCATACCATCGCTGTAGGCCATAGAAAATATGATCCGGGTGCTGCACCCGCTGCGCTACAGCGCCCGCGCCGACAGCAATCGTATCTGCGTCGCTGTAGAGCATGTTCCGAAGCTGCAAGGACTCTCCATCGACCGGCACCTCTTCGATCTTATGTTCCATGTTCACGAAGCTAACTCGTGAATGGATCATTCCCAATTCGATTCCGATCGGTTCGTAGGCCTTGAGCGAAGTCGACGTAACACGCCCTAGACTGGTTGGGCGATCTAAGCCCAGCCGCGCTGGAAGGCCCCCTTCCGCACGCTTGGAAACCGTAGCCCCGGGGCGGTCGATGAGATTCAATTCGTACAGTTTCTCCAGAAGGTCCTGGGCGGAAGGGCAGCGTTCCTGCACGCTCTTCGTAACCAGCCACTGAAAGACCGAGTCCAATCGAAGATCGATGTCGCCTCGAACTTCATAGAGCGCAGTGGGGCGGCGGTGGAGCTGTGCCAACGCTGTTTGGATCGCCTCTCCAGTGAACATGGGAGCTCCTGTAACTATGTAGAAGAGGGTTGCTCCAAGTGAATACAAATCGCTCCGATGATCAACCAACTCCGGCGTGTTGATCTGCTCGGGAGACATGAACTCGACTGTGCCCACTAAGAACTTGCTCTTCGACTCATCCCGAAAGGAACGAAGCTCTCGTAGGACCGCAAGACCGAAATCGAGGATCTTGAGGGTCCCATCGGGAGTGAGCATCATGTTCCCGGGCTTGATATCCCGATGAACTACCCCCTGCATATGCGCGTACTGCAAGGCTAAAGCTGCTTGCCGAAGAACGGACAACACATCGCTTGTAGAAAGAGGCCCCTGGGCAGCGATGCGTTGAGCTAACGATTCCCCTTGGATCAGTTCCATGACGAGGTAATGAACCTTGTGCCCCTTCACTTCCTGGCAACCAGCATCAAACGCAGTCACAATGTTGGGATGCAAAAGCTTGGCTTGCGCGCGGACCTCCGAATAGAAACGGTCGACCGCAATGGGGTCGCGAGATAGTCGACTGGGCAGGATCTTTATGGCTACCTCGCGATCCATCGTTCGATGCTTGGCGCGGTAAACCTGACCCATTCCACCCGCCCCGATTTTGTCCAAGATCAAGTATTCCCCAACTTGAACTTCCCTCGGTTGGCCTAGCGATGGCGAACCAAAAGGAGTGTTTCCCGAAGACGGGGTCAACTCGAAATCCATCTCCTCAGCCGATCGAATTCCAAGATTATCCTCCGTCGGGTCGAGAGATAATCGCCGCGTGATGGCTTGAGGAGGTTTCTTTTTGGGATCGTTAGGAAGTTCAGACATGCTCGAGATCGTTTCCTCTGACAATTCATTAGAATAACCTACGATGGCATCAAGCAAATATGCCCTATCAGGAAACCTAGGGATGAATCCCGCCCCAAAATGAATTGGATGCCTGCCGCGGATGACTGAGCAAACCGTTCTCGAATTGGAAAATGTCAGCCTCGTTCGCGGCTCTCAACGCATTCTCGACAGGATTTGTTGGCTTGTCTCGAACGGACAGCACACCGCTTTGCTAGGCCCGAACGGTTGCGGGAAATCGACGTTGCTCAAACTGATCACCCGAAACCTGTATCCGTCTGTCGTAGATGGCCGAGCAGGAATCGTCCGGATCTTCGGCCAAACCGAATGGAATGTATGGGATCTCCGATCCCGACTCGGAATGGTCAGCTCCGAGCTGGACAATCACTTCCTCGTCGGACGATCCGGCCGCCTGACTGCCTTGCAAGCTGTCTTGACGGGATTCTTCGCATCAGAACTGGAACCTGATGACGAGCTTGTCACACCTAGTATGCGAAGCAAAGCGATGGACGCCTTGAACTTGATGGAAATCGAATCGCTGCAGGAGCGGCTCATGGGGCAACTATCGACCGGTGAACGCCGCCGTGTCATGTTGGCTCGAGCCTTGATCCATAAACCCGAAACCCTCATCTTGGATGAGCCAACATCGGGGCTCGATATACGAGCTCAAGATCAATTGCTTCAGCGTCTCGAATACTTGGCCCATTCGGGCACTACACTGATCATCGTCACGCACCACTTCGAAGAAGTTCTGCCGTGTGTCCAACGAACCGTTCTGATGCAGTCGGGACGAATCGTTTTTGACGGACCAACTCGCGATGCCATGCATGGGGCACGCCTCGCGTCGATCTTTCAATCGAACCTGATTGTCGAGCGGACCGCAAAAGGTCGATGGCAGGTTCGTCTGATGGATTAAGCAAACAGAAGTCCCCTGCCAAGTTAGCCGGCTATGGCTGGTTGACTATCGGTTGCTCATAAGTCATCGGCGCCGATGCGCCTGGAACTCCGATCGTCGATGGATCAAAGCCACCGCGACTGACAGGAGCCTGCGCTTGAACTCGCTCAGGATTTCCGCGAGGCGTTAGGAATCGACCTCGTTGGTAGGCGCCCGATAACATCGACCCGTTGATCGCGTCCTCGGTCAAGCTGATTTGGTTGTAGGTTAGGAGCGAACCCTTTTCCTGGTGGAAATCCCGAACCGCCAAGTTATAGTCCACCAAAGCTCGGAACAGAGCGCTCGTGCTTTGAGCGAGCTGCTGTTGAGCTTGAAGCAGGAAGCGGATGTTGTCGCGACCACTCTTGAACCGTGCCTCTAGGACCTCGACCTGCGCCTTGTCGGCTTCCACACGATTGTAATTGATTTGCAATTGTTCATAACTGCGAGCGATCTGACGGGCGGCAGTGCTAAGATCGTGCGAAATCCGCAATTGCTGTTCTTCCAATAGGGCAACATCGCGAGCTAAGCCCAATTGAGCCGCCCGGAATGCTGTCGACGCTTGTCGAAGACCGACCGGGAACGACCATTCCAAGCCTGATCGCCATTCCTGGAAGTCGAGAGACCCGAAGCTATCAAAAAATTCACTGGAACCCGTAAGGTGATCGCCGACCCCTCGAATTCGGTATTGCGACAAAGCATCGAGCCGAGCTCGCCGGTTCAATCTGGCAGCGATCAACTCCAGTTCTCGTCTCTTAATCGTCCATTGCTGACGCCGGATTTCAACCCGGTTATTGATCGCATCGTTAAGTGAAGTTTGCCAGTCAAACATGACCATCGCCTGAAGGGGATCGGTGCTTGGTCGGATCAACCGACCATCGGTTGCCGTAAAGCCGATCATGTAGCGTAGGTTCTGCTCACTCGCATAAAGACCGGTTCTCCCCGAAAGGGCATCATTGACTTGCGCAGAGAATTGATAATAAAACGCGCGCGCTTGGGCTTCCGAGTCTCTCGCATCCAATCCGATCTTCAATCGCTCGCTGGCCTGTTGCCAAGCTCGCAGTGCACTCTCGCGACCCGAAATCAAAGCATCTAGATTTCGGTAAGCAAAATACAATTCCCAGTAAGCGGTCTCCACATCGTTGACCAAGTTGATGACACCTGCCTCGAAATCCGCTAAGGAAATGTCGGTGTTGATACGTGCAATGAACACACCACCATACGAACCTACAGGAGCGTTGGGACCTGCGATCAAGTTGAACGTCGTTCCCGATCCCTGCATCATCGGCTGACGCCACTCCGCTTCCAAGGAACCAGCAAAAAAGCTTCCCCCCTGGTCGAAACGGTTGTATCCGACATTCGACCTCAATGCATAAGAAGCACCGCTAGCCGTTCGCTTCTGGATTTGGTTCTGATAAACACCTTGTGTTTGTCCAAAACCTAGGATGAACAAGTTTTGGATCCCACCTCCCGCGAGCGCAGGTGGATCGGTCTTCTGCCAAAATAGTTGCGAGCTAACGGTGGCGTCGTATGCTGCCAAGGCTGCTTGGGTGCCACCCAAGGGGTTGAGCTCCGTTAGTGCCGGGTCGTATTCCGTGGAACTTCCTTGTGGGCCTGGAACCACCGACCCTCCGAGATTCCGAAGAACATCGCTACTTTCAAGAGCCAAACGGACCGCATCCTGCAAACTTAAGTCGAACGACGGAAGCTCACTGGGGTTCTGCAACGTCAAAGGATCGATCGCCTGAATCGCTTCCTGCGATGGCTCAGAAGTAGCATCGGGGAATTCAATCTGAGTCACAAAGCTCTGATAATAGGAGGTATCGGCCGAGTCCCGCCACGCTCGGAATCGATCGACGGGAGCACAACCTGCTATCAACGTCGATGCAATGCACCCACTCGCGGTCCAACTCCTCAAAGCCCTGCTGGAGATCGTGGTCATGCTATCCCTGCTAGCAAACGGATTAAACTTCGCGCGATCCGCGCAATCGTCTCGATCGAGATATCGGAACGAGACGGTAGGCAACTGAGCGGACGGACCAATCGTTACTAGACAATTCCCAAGCAAACCCCTTAGATCAAGAAATTTGCAAAGAAGTTCGCCAGCTTACCTAGTCTTCCCCGTTATTGCTTTAGACCAGGGTTTACCAGGACAGAGATCGCAGTCTGCGGATTCGGCAAGTTCGACCTAGGCGTTAAAGTTTACTCAAGCCGCGCCGCCTGTCTGTCGATGGACAAGACTATGTCGTACCAGGATCAAACTGCGCGAAATCCTTTTGTCGACCCGAATTCGTTTTCGGGCCGTCTGGCATCTGGCTTTGTGCGGATTGCGAACGCTTGGGGACGCGTAGTGATCGAGGGGGTAACTTCGCTTGGAGATATTTCCGTCTTCATGTGGCGAATGATCATTTGGATGGTAACAGCCCGTCCTCGGCCGGAAACGATGATGCCTACGTTTTATGCAGTGGGTGTTCTCAGCCTGCCCGTGGTTGCATTGACGGGCACTTTTATTGGAATGGTTTTAGCCATTCAGAGTTACCATCAGTTTGAATTGATGGGGCTCGAGTCAAAACTCGGTGCGGTCATTACGATGTCGCTGGTGCGTGAGCTGGGGCCTGTGCTGGCTGCAACGATGCTGGCAGGTCGCGTGGGTAGCGCGATGGCGGCGGTCATCGGTACAATGCGGGTAACCGAGCAGATCGATGCCCTCACCGCGATGGGTGCGAATCCTATCCACTACTTAGTCGTCCCTCGATTCCTGGCCTGTGTCCTCTTGATCCCCGCCTTAACGATCATGGCGGACTTTATGGGGATTGTCGGAGGATACTTTTTTTCGGTGGTGATCTTTGGAGTCGACCATGCTGCTTACCTGAGAAACAGCCGCGAGTTTGTGGGAGGCTTCGACTTCTTCTCCGGTGTGTTCAAGAGTTTTTTCTTCGGCGCCACGATCGCAGTCATCAGTTGTTTTCGAGGATTTCACTGCCAAGCGGGTGCCGAAGGGGTGGGGCGAGCGGCGACGGCAGCTTTCGTTCAAAGCTTCGTCATGATTCTGGCTCTGGACATCGTGCTCAACATGTTCCTAGACGGTGTCTACTATTCGCTGTGGCCTGGAGGATCCAAACTACTGTGATGGACGATCCACTTCTGAATCGATTGGCGTCGGATCAAGCCGCAATGCAACGACCCTTGGTGCAAACCGAGGCGCTGACGATCCGTTTCGGGCGTCAAGTCATTTTAAACAACATTTCTCTGTCGATCGCGAGGGGCGAAACCGTAGCGATCATCGGCGAGAGCGGTTGCGGCAAGACTCTCTTCCTGAAGTCCTTGGCAGGTCTCATTCCAGCGACGAGCGGACGGATCCTATTCGATGGCATGGACATCTACTCGATGAGGGAAACGGAATTGACCCGTCTGCGAAAGCGGTTTGGCTTTGTTTTTCAGAACGCAGCGCTCTTCGACAGTCTGAACATTCAGCAAAATATCGCCTTCCCGATGATGCAGCATGGTGTACCGCACGGCAGGTCGCCGCAGCACCTAATCGAACAGCGGCTCTCCGAAGTAGGGTTGCCGCGGAACGTCCTTCCCAAGCGTCCGTCGCAATTGTCCGGAGGGATGCGCAAACGAGTGGGGTTGGCGCGAGCTTTGATTCTCGAACCGGAATTGCTGTTGTACGATGAGCCGACAACCGGACTCGATCCCATCATGAGCGACGTGATCAACGAGCTGATCTTGCGTACGCAGAGCAAGTACTCGGTGACCAGTATTCTGGTGACGCATGATATGCACTCGGCTCGCAAAGTTGCCGACCGCGTGATCATGCTCTATCCCTTCTCCAGGCTCAAGGCCGATGAACCTCAAGTCCTGTACGATGGTCCTCCGGAAACCATGGAGGAATGTCCCGATCGCCGTGTCAGGCAATTTGTACGCGGCGAGGCTGGTGAACGTTTGATGGAAATGGTGGCCCAGCAAGCCAGCCATTCCGATGAGACTCCGTTTCTTCACGACACGATCGCTCGAAGGGAGGCTCAGTAGTCCGTCATGGAAGACAATGGCTACCGCTTTGGCGTTGGTGTTCTGGTTCTTGCATCCGCAATTGTGGGTGTGCTGCTGATCGCGTTCTTCGGCGCGATTCCGAAGTTCTGGGTGGAGAAGTATCGCTTCACAGTCAACTTCCCGAGCGCTCCGAATGTCAGTATCGACACACCTGTTCGAAAAAATGGTGTACTGATCGGTCGAGTTGCAAAGATCGACCTTCGCAAACAAAGAAACGGCGGCGTCGATCTATTGCTGGAAATCGATCGCGAATTCGAATTGATGGCCGGCGAGACACCGCGGATCCGAACCGGGTCGCTGATCAGCGGAGACTCGATTATCGAATTCGTCGAGCCGAGCAATGCTTCCTTGCTTGCCCGGTTCGATGGCTCGGCAAATTCCCCGCGAGACGGAGTTCTCGATGAACGGGAGATGGCGGTTGCTCAGGCTCCCATCGGCGAAAGGGAATTCGTTGCCCGTGGCGAAGTCGTGCCCGATCCTCTCGAAGCTGTCGGCGACTTGGTCGGCCTGACCAACTCAATGCAAAAAATGGCAGAGAGACTGGATAACGTCCTAGCCGTCGCACAGGAAATGGCGGGCGGCGAGGAAGGTTCGATACGTGATGCAGCACAGACGTTCAAGGCTACGCTCGACAATATCAACAACACGGTAACGACCATCAATCGCATCGGATCCCAAGTCGAGCGAGCTCAGATACCTGATCTCGTCGCCGAAGCTCTCGCTGCGGTTCCCGAATTATTCAAGGAAGCTCAGACAACCCTTTCACAATTGCAACGCACGCTCAAAGGATTCGAAGAGTTCAGCATCCAGCTTGAATCGATCAGCAAGGACTTCGATGGTATCGGTGAGAATGTTCGATCCGCAATGGAAAATGCTGACAAGGCAATCGGCAACATCGCCGAGATCACTGAGCCACTCAGTGAGCGAAGCGACGAAATCGCTGATAATTTGGTCCGATCGTTGGCGAACATCGATGCGCTTGCTGCCGACTTGCAAGTCTTCGCACGACGGCTCAATAACAATCGTGGAACGATTGCACGATTGGTCGATGATCCAACACTCTACGGCAAGATCTCCGACACACTCGACAGCATCCGAAACGTCTCAGGGAACGTAGAGAACCTTTCTCGCAGACTACAGCCGATTCTCGATGATATTCGTGTCGCCACCGACAAGGTCGCGAGGGATCCAGGCCAAATCGGAGTCCGAGGTGCTCTCAGCGGACGCCCGCTAGGCGCAGGTTTGAAATAATCGAAGGCTCTACGATCGTTACAATCGTTGCCTTAATCCCAGAAAGATGGATGGATCTTTATCTGAAAATCCGGTGGGAGTGTTGATCGCAAACTACTCTTCGGAATCGTTCTTTGCCAGAAACGATCTTCTCGGTCGTTCGCGATCGAACCAACTTCCCACAAAAGCATGCACCCAAATCCACTGGCCATTCCCTTGATCGCACCGGACGCCGTTGCTTCGCAACCGGCCGTTCGGCCTCGTTCGTCGGAATTCTCATTGGAAGCATGCGAGCAGGATTTACCGGTTTGGAAACCCGGGTCTCATTGCCCGGAACTAGATGGCGTGCGCGGCATCGCCATTCTCTTGGTGACGCTGTATCGATTCATCAAGGAATGGGATCCGTCGGCGCATTGGGTGCTCGGATTCTCCAAGACCTACTGCGAATTTGGCCAACGCGGAGTGGATCTGTTCTTTGTCCTTTCTGGTTTTCTGATCACAGGCATCCTGCTTCATACAAAACCTTCACCCGGATACTTCAAAAACTTCATTGTTCGTCGAGCTCTGAGGATATTCCCTCTTTACTTTTCTGCACTGGCGGTGTGCCTATTCGTCTTGCCACCAATTCTCGCAACCAATGTGTTCGATTTGCCCCGCAACAACCAACTGTTCCTCTGGACTTACACATCGAATGTCTACATGGCATGGACCAATACTTGGTGCTTCGGGCCACTGGATCACTTCTGGTCCCTAGCCGTCGAAGAGCATTTCTATCTCATATGGCCAGCGGTTGTCTTTTGCTTCAGTTCCAAGGCATTAATTCGCTTTTCACTTCTGATGGTTTTCGTGGTTGGAATCGCTAGGGCAATCGTCGCTCTCAGTCCGGAATATGGATTGGCAGTCGATACTTTGTCGCTATTTCGATGCGATGCTTTAATGCTTGGCGCGGTCCTGGCTGCGGCCATGAGGAACGGTCTGTCGAGCGACACGGTGACTGCGGTCTCTAAACATCTCTTGCCCGTTCTTGTCGTTGCTTGCTCGGTCGTCGTTCTTGCCGGTTCTCGTTGGCTAGGATTAACTCACACACTGTTCGGATTGCTTTGGGTCGCACTTCTTGCAGTGGTCGTGACTCGCTCTCGATCGCATAGGATGAGTCGGCACCTACGTTCGCCTTGGCTCTTGTGGCTTGGAAAATACAGCTACGGCATGTACGTGATTCAGTTGCCCTTGGTGACTCTGTTGCCGCTGTCATGGATCGCTTCTCAGATGCCTTGGTTGGGTATCGCATCGCTATTTCTAAGCATCGCCTACGTAGTTGCTCTGTTCGCTGCAACGAGCGGACTGGCGTTCGCAAGTTATGACTTGCTCGAGAAACCGTTCCTGAACATGAAGCGGTTTTTTAGCTGATCGTTTCGGAATCCGAACGATCCGCAAGGATGGCACTCAGTTCTTGGGGTGTGTTGAAGGTCCTCGGGATGTCTTTCCCTGGCCAGGAAACCTTCGCGATTGCTGGCTGTTCAGACTCTTGGACAGCCTGGTGCAGATCTCGTAGCGATCGCTTGCCTGTATCCCAGAGCTCTGTTGCAAGTTCACAGAGACTGGATGCATACAAACCAGGAAGAGGCATGAAATGGATCGATTCGAATACGACAATCGAACTCGAACTGCTTGACCAGAGCGTTTCCATAGCATCCAGCCACGCCCAGTTCTTTGGCCAGTCCCCTTTCGATGGAATGAGATCACAATTCGCAATCAAGCAAGACTCGAAACCTCGTGATTGACAATTCGACAAGGCTGCCATGATCCCAGCCATCGGTCCCGAATCGCGATGCAGATCGGCAATCGCCGGTAAACCTAGATCACCATAATCATCCGTGTTTTGTGCTACGATTGAGACCTGCCAATCGAGTCGATTCAAATCCTCCGCAAGAGTGACGACGAGTGGCTTTCCTCTCACCAAGACGCGGGCCTTGTTGCTGCCGAATCGTCGGCTCATTCCCCCAGCCAGTAGATAGGCCAGTTTCATTCCGTTGCCGTCATGTCGGCGTCAAAGTGGCAATGGGGAAAAATCGCGCCCACTACCATGATTCCCAAACTCGCTGTGTGCAGTAGCCAACATGGCTCGTTCGCTAGCATCGTTCGCAGAGTCGCGGTGGCAACAATCACCATCATGATGAAGTAGATTCGTTCCGCGTTGGATCGAATACGCGAATGGTCGCAGAGTCTGGCAATCCACAAACTCAGCAGGGACAAAACAGGAACGATCCAAGGAAACCAACCAGCGAAGAACTCGAACCAGTACGGTACGTATGGCATAGGGGTTCCATCACGCAATCCATTGCGTTTTTGTGGACATGCGACCAATCACATGCACGAAGCGGCATCCTGCCAACTTCTTCGGTCGATCTCCGGATCATCTCGAATCCGAAAAAATAAATCAAGAGCGTTGTTTCGCGAGTTGCGGCGTTCGAATGGCCCCACCCGCAGGACGGCGCAGTCGGGGTAAACAAAGGACCGCCTCGAGCAAAAGCGCTGCAATCATGACCAGCACAAACCAACGCCAAATCTCTTGGACGAGACTGGTTGTCCGAACTCCTACCCCAATTCTCGCCCATTTCAATTCGCCAAACGCTCCGGCCAAACCAGGTTCATCAACAATACTCACATCTTCCTCCGCCAAACCCCGCTCCATTGCCACCAGAGCGTTGTTGGAATCGTATATGCCTGCATACATCCCATACTGAGTCGAGGGAGCATTCTCGTCTCCCGCCTTCAATTGGGAGGTCGCATCCACCAAGTTGCGATCCACGCCCGCAGTTCCCTGACGAACCGCGGAAACCCGCTTCGCGCCATTTGCCAGCATCCGCTGAATGGCCACGTACAACACCACACCGTCTCCTGCCAACGTTGAGTCTCGGTCCGATGGAGTTGTACCGCAGACCACGATTGAGCCTGCCGATAGGAGGGAACCCTCTGGAGTTGGGACCGCTGGATTCTCAACGACTGCGAGAATCGGTTGACCATCGGATAGACTCGCGAGCGGGGAAGAGGAGCCCGAAAAGGAACAGATTCGTCGCAACCCAAGTTGTCCGAGTGGCAACGGCGCTCCGTTGAGCGTGTTGGCGAGCAATTCCGAATCGTTTTGCCACTGCGAAATCCGCGCTAATGAAGCGGATGCACCATCCGTATTGGCACCCGCTTCGTTGGATGGCGATCCCACATTTCGCCATTCGAGCCACCGAAAACCAAAAGCCAAGGTGTCATCGGGTGCGTCCGGAGGGACGAACAAAACTTGTCCTCCCGAATCCACAAATCGCTGAACCACTTCGAGCGATTTCCCCGAAGGGAGTCGATCATGCCAAACCAACAAGGCAACATTCTCAAGCGGTACCGATCCCAATTGAGCTTGGGTCACCGATTCCGTTTCGCACTTCAGCGTTTGTTGCGGAGCGATACTGGCGCACAATTCGATTGCGCTGATCAAGTCCGGATTGTCGCTTACGATCAATGTTCGCCGCAGTGGCGGTTGCTCGAACACAAAGTAACTGATGTCGTTACCAGGATTGGAGTCGCTGGGGATACGCACCCACCCCCAACCGCGAATCCCCTCAGCTTTGTTGTTATCGAATGCCGTAAGGGGAATGCGGTAGTCGTTGACTTGTGCTCCCCCACTGTTCCACGCTAGATCCAAACTGGTTCGAGAAGATCCCATGGCAATCTCTACCGGGATCGATTGGGGAGTGTCCGATGCATTGGATGACGAGTCTTTGGCTGGAGTGTGATCGACCCGAAAGCTCAGGGACAGGGTCGGGGTGTCGGTATTGTCGAGGCATTGCGAGTTGGAGACGCGGATGGCGAGATCCTCTGGACGATTACCCGACAGATCCAAAATAGAAAAGCGAAGGTTTTGTGGCAACGCCTGAAAACCGTCTCGCAACGCCGCCCACCGGCCATCTCGACTGCGCCAATCGGACTCGCGAAGATCCGAACCGATCCAAATCACGGAATTGCCGCTCGGATTGTTTTTCTCATACACCAATGCTTGTTCGAGCAGGCCAGGTATATCGCTTGTCGCGCTCCAGGTTGTGCGGGGAACGGAGCGACGCCATTGATTGAGCGATGCGAACTCCTCCGGCTTGCCCGATGCCTCATCGATCTGCACGATCCGTTGGATCCCTAGAGTTTCAAACGTGGAGGAAAGCTGATCGATGGTGGATTCGAGACGAGTACGGTTGGTTCCAGGCGGAGTGTCTGCCATGCTCGGAGAGCGATCGAGGATGACGATCGCGCGGGTGTTCGAGTCGCCGCTGAGGAGTGCCAAAAGCCCGCTGGTCAGCGGCCTTGCGGTGAATAGGATCAGCGCCAGGATCGCAAGCGTTCGCATGGCGAGAATCAACCACTGCCTCAATCGAGTGTAGCCGCTCGACATGCGATTTGCTTCCAGCAAGAATCGCATTGCTGCCCAAGGCACGGTCTGAAATCGACGTTGATTGACTAGATGGATGATGATCGGGATGGCGGCCAGCGGAATGGCGACCAGCATCCACGGCTGCAGAAAGCTCATCGTACACCTCGAGATCCCGTCCTTCCGACGAGGAATCGCATCAAGGGATGTTCATACGATTCACTGGTCAGGACCCGATGGTAATCGACCGAAGTCTCGAGAACGAGCTTTTGCATTTGGTTGAGATAGTTCTGCAACGCTCTCTGATATCGATCGGCGATTTCGTTGGGCTCGACGAACAGTGCGGTGTTCCCTTCCATGTCGACGAATCGGACTGGCCGACCGAACGCGAAATCGATCTCTTGTTGGTCGAGCAGATGGAATGCCGCGATGTCATGCTTGCGAAAACGTAGATGCTCCAAGGATCGTTTGAGAAGGCTTGGGTCGACGAAGAAATCCGAGATGATGACAACCAAGGCGCGTTGGCGTACCGTTTCTGCGATTTCATCGAGAATGCCGGGAAGTTGCGTGTCACCCTTGGCAACCGCTCGCTCCAACGTGTCGAAGATGACTCGCAAGTGCGGAGCAGAACGACGTGGAGGAATGTTCTGGACGATTTGATCGGCGGCGAGCGACAATCCCACGGCATCCCCTTGTTGAACCGCCAAATACCCAAGGGTGGCTGCAATTCGGCGACCATAATCGAGCTTGGTCATCATCCCTTTCGAAGCGAACCCCATCGAACCGCTGGTATCCAGAACCACACAGCAGCGCAGATTGGTATCGGCTTCGAATTCCTTGACATAGTAGCGATCGGTTCGACCATAGGCACGCCAATCGAGGCGCCGCAGATCGTCTCCCGGCACATACTTGCGATACTCCGCAAACTCGACGCTCGAGCCTCGATGGGGCGAGGGATGTCGCCCGGAAACATTCCCTTGCATAGCATGTCGAGGACGGAGCGGCACCGCCGCCAATCGGGACAGAATCTGCGGGTCGAGAAAGGATCGAGTGATGCTCAACATCGGATCACTGCATCTCGTCCACCAAGCGAGAAACGATCTGTTTGGCCGTGAAGCCTTCTGCCTGTGCGGCGAAGGTGGTGATCAAGCGGTGGACGAGGACCGGGCGGGCGACATACTGAACGTCCTCCAAGCGGACCATGTAACTTCCTTGAAGTGCCGCTCTGCTTTTCGCGCCCAAGATGATATTCTGAACCGCTCTCGGGCCAGCACCCCACGAAATGAACGGCTTCAACCAATCGGGGGCCGAGGTCCCTTGCGGTCGTGTCTTTCGCACCAACCGGGCTGCGTATTCGTAAATGTGATCCGGGACGGGAATACGCCGAACCAACTTTTGATAGCTCATAATCTCTTCGCCACTCAGGACGGGAGACAATCGCACCAAATCATCTCCGGTCGTTGTACGGGCGATCTGGATTTCCTCTTCTTCGCTTGGGTAATCGAGTTCGACGAGAAACATGAAGCGGTCCAATTGGGCTTCGGGAAGAGGATACGTTCCTTCCTGTTCGACGGGGTTCTGCGTGGCGAGAACCATGAATGGCGACTCCAACTCGAACGACTTGCCGAGCACCGTCACACGCTGTTCTTGCATGGCCTCCAGGAGAGCTGCCTGCGTTTTGGGTGGTGCACGGTTGATTTCGTCTGCAAGGATGATGTTTTCGAATATCGGCCCCCGAATGAATTGAAATTCGCGACGCCCCTCGGAGTTCTCCTGCAGGATATCGGTACCGGTGATATCCATCGGCATCAAGTCGGGAGTGAACTGGATTCGATTAAAACCCAGGGACATGGTTTCGGCGATCTTGCTGACCAGAAGGGTCTTCGCCAATCCCGGCACACCCATGAGCAAAGCGTGCCGACGCGCGAACAGACAGATCGCGACCTGCTCAATCACTTCGCGTTGACCGACGATCACCTTGCCCAACTCCGCGCACAATCGCGCATAGCTTTCGCGAAGGGCATCGATAGCTCGGACATCTTGATCCGATAACTGGACGTTGGCAGTACCGAGGGGATTGGCAAGACTCATTCGATATGTGAGGTTGGATGGGGGATGGCAGGAGAGCGATCAAACGAAACATCCGTTATTGTACTTCAAACTCACTTCGTTGTCGGTTTGCTGAGCATTTGATCCAGAAATCCCATCACAATCTTTCGATAGACGCTTTTCAAGAGCGGATTGGCTTCGATGATTTTCATGGTCCGATAGAGTTGTGGGCCCGATTCGGAATCGAGTTCCATGTCGATCGTCGTTCCGTTCTCATCGATCAGGGTCGCGATGTAATGAATGTTTCCTTCGGAATCCTCGTCCTTGCGAACGCGATCGATCTGCGCAGTGGTGACATCGAAGGGACGCAGAACACCATCGCTGGGTGCCTCCTGCCTTCGATTACCGGTCAGGCCTCCCAGGAACTCAGCCATGTCATCGACGTTCTTTTCGCTGCTGGTTTCCGCCAAACGACGGCCGAGTCGCGATAGCTTGTCTTCGTTTTCTTTGCTATCGCGGCGCTTGCCATCTTCGACACTCTGTTCCATCTGTCGCTGCACGAACGACGAAAGATCGCTGGTCGATGGATCGGCAAGGGACCTTTGTTCACGACTGGAGCGAATGACATCGGTCCATTTCTCGTCGGAGTCGGCGGATCGCAACTCGGTCGTGTCCGAGTCCGGTTGAAGTACTCCCCACTTGCCATCTACTTCAATCTGAGGAGCCTGAGTCTCGATAGGGGGTGGGGCCATCACGATGGAAGCCACAATGATCCCAAGAGCTGTACAGTGCAACGTTGTCGACAGCATCCACGACCATCGCCATGGATTTTTCAATAGACCACGCGGCGACCACGTCGCGAGTGAAATTTCTGATCGTGATGCTGTGGAAGTAGTCTTCACGGCGTTGACTGATTTTCAGGAGCCTTGGGAGGATCTAACGTTTGCGAGCCATATCGAGGAAAAGATCGTATCGAGCCTTCATCTCGGCGACGCTATCTCCGCCGAATTTGTCGACCAGTGCTGCCGCTATCTCAAAGGCTACGACATGCTCGACGATGATCGCAGCGGCCGAGATGGCGCACACATCGCTCCGTTCGTAATTGGCTCGATGCGGTTGCTTGTCCTCCATCCGGATCGAATCCAGCGGCTTGCGCAGCGTGCTGATCGGTTTTTTGGCCCCTCGAATGATCAGGGATTGGCCATTGGTCATTCCCCCTTCCAGTCCTCCCGCGTTGTTGCTGGGACGGACGTAACCCAGGTTGGCCGACTGAGCCTGCTGGGCATCGTATTGAATCGGATCGTGAACCTCGGAACCTCGTCTGCGGGCGGCTTCGAACCCCATCCCGATCTCGACTCCCTTGATCGCCTGGACCGCCATCACCGCCTGAGCCAAGCGGCCATCGAGTTTGCGGTCCCATTGTGCATGCGTACCCAAACCGAACGGCAAGCCATCGACACGCACCTCGACGATACCCCCAAGAGTATCCCCTTCGTCACCCATTTGATCGATGTAGGCTTCGGCATCCCGATCGCGTTCCGGGATCAGACTGTAAATCGAACTTGTGTCTCGAATCGCGCGCACTTGCTGGATCGACTTCTTGCGCGTTTCACCATGACCGAGCGCCATGCTTCCAAGTTCAACTACATAACCGACGGTCTCAATCCCGAACTCCTTCAAGAGCAGGCGGGCGAGTGCACCCGCCGCGACTCGCACGGCGGTTTCACGTGCGCTGGAGCGTTCGAGCACTCCGCGAATCGAACCCAAGTATTTGATGGCTCCCGTGAGATCGGCGTGGCCCGGACGCGGGCGTTCCAGTTCCTTGAGCCGCTCGAGTTTATAATCGTTGTTGACGACTTGAAGAGTGATCGGAGAACCTAAAGTAGTCGACTGCCATACGCCGGTCAGGATATCGACGTTGTCCTGCTCTAGTTTCTGTCGACCACCGCGCCCGTAGCCTCCTTGGCGAAGCTTCAACTCGCGATTGATGAAGTCTTCGTCGATCGCGAGGCCGGCGGGGAACCCGTCGATCAAGGCGATCAGGGTTTTTCCATGCGATTCACCGGCAGTCGAATATCGAAGCATAACGCGAGGATTAGAAAGAGGGCGGAGGATGGGTGGAACAAAACGTGAGGTCGCAGCGAAAACTCGCTCGCTCAGTCTTTACCATAGTGCTTGACTTTATCCCAGTATGCTTCAAACGCCCCGTCTTTGTGAAAATCAGGACTGTTATCGATGTCGTGGCACTCCAGGCACTTGTCTTGCGCACGATCCAAGGTGAGCTTCATCTGGGCGCGAAACGCTTCCATCTCTTCTTTCGTGCTTTCGATATCGCCCGCTTCTGCGGCTACGTGCTGCGAACCCGGACCGTGACAATTCTCACAGCCATTACCGGTCAAGTGAGTCGATTGCTCGAGGGAAACAAAACCTGTTTTGTAGGGATAATACTTCTGTGGGTTCCACCCAGTGACGTGGCAAGAGATGCATTCCGGATCGAAATGCCTGGCAAGGGAACGCTCGGGCGGTTCGACAATCGAGTCTGTCGCATGATGATGTGGAGTGTTCTTCCAAATGTCGAATGCAGTAGTGTGGCACTCGCCGCATTTCTCGCTACCGACAAATTCCCTTTGCGTTGGATGCGTTAAAGGTCGAAGGCCGAGCATCTGAAACGAATCATCCGACTTGGCTTTCAATTCATCTTGATACTTGCTGAATAACGTCAGCATGCGCGGAGAATCTTCGAATTGGGAACTCAAGGCGATTCGCTGATAACGAACGGGTTGGGACGCGTCAGCAAAGAAACCGACAATCCCAGCGTACATCCCCTTGGCTCCCGCCTGAACAATCTGAGTCTTGACCCCCGGCAGTGTCTCAGGTCGGAAGGTAGGTTCTCCATAGCCACCTGAGGTCAAGACCACGTCGAATTGAGGAAATCGCTTCACGATCTCCCTGGTCTCATCTAAGTTCGCGTGTGCAATCAGGACCTTGATATCGCACTTCGCGCTGTCGATCGCAGCAAGGGCTTTGCTAAGTCCTTTCTCAACGGGAGTAATCGTGATGTACTCGTTGCTAATGTCCTTTGCATAGGTGTCTCCAAGCACGCTCGTGATACCGATCTTTCGATTCTTGCCCTGACGATCGGTCACGGTCACGACCTTATGAGTCAAGTCGAAGTCAGGAACGAAACTCACGTTGGCGGCGACAAACAACTGATTGCCACCATCGGAATCCAGCATTGAGACGAGGGTCGAGTCAAAGGTTAATTGCAGATCATCTTTGCCAAAAGCTACCGCAGAATACTCCATTTCGCGAAAGGCGTGAGCGGTCCAATGAAACTTGATTTCCGACTGACGACCATCGCGGCGAACTTGATTCCCTGCATCGAGCGCAAGAACGTTCCATCCTCGACCTTTCAGTTCAGCAAAGAGCGTATCCTTGCGGTTGATGCCACCTTTTTGATTCGCCAAACCGGTGCACCCGCACGGTTCCAAGTAGCCGTATTGATTTCCGGTGACATAAAGAACCAACCAAGGCTGTCGCCAATCCTCGGCGATCTTTTGATTCCGTTCTTCTTCTGTGGCGACCGAGATGGGAGGCTGGTTCACGTTTGCCAGACCAGCATTGGGAACCGGTGAAGCAACATCC
>CAYXFO010000023.1:0-21329 GCA_964464255.1 uncultured Pirellula sp. | reverse complement strand
TCGCAAAGGGTATGTCCAACATGTGGACGCGTTTGCGATCCATGATGAACACATCGCCGGTCAATATGGAAGGGATAGCAGGAACAAATCCTGAAGGGCTAAATCGCGGATCTGCGTGTAGCCCGGAATTCGACGCAGAAGGTTGGATTCGAGCGTTTGCTGTACCCATCTACCAAGGCCTGTTCTCAATGACAGGCCGACGAGGAAGCAAAGCATGAGGAGCACAAGCAACGACAACGCTTCATGTTCATTCCCCTTTTATGAGAGGCAGCGGGAAGAGTCCCGAAATTGCTCGTTCACTATAAATCACCGAACCATCGGTAGCCCCAGCCCCATCAGCACGAGGTGTTTCTGAAAAAAGACCGGAGGTTCGATCGCCTCGCGAAGGAGTTGACCGTCTCCTCCTGAGATGACGACCGGGATGGGACGGCCAGACCGGTAGCGATCGATCAAGAACTTTGCCCCACCGACGACTGCTGCATGAACTCCCGCTGCGATCGCTTGCTCGGTATTCCTGCCTGGGATGGGAGGAATGGGATGCACTCGGTCGGTAGGGAGCCAAGGAAGCTGATCGGTGCCCGCTGCCATGTACTGTAGCGACAGTCCGACTCCTGGAAGTATCGCTCCCCCCATGAATTGATCCTGCTCGTCGACCCAGTCGATGGTGAGTGCTGTTCCGGCCTGCACCACGATCGATGGCTCGAAAGGGACGGCCTGCAATCGGAGTAAATGACGCGCCGCGCGAGCAGCGAGCAAGCGATCGATACCGACGCGTTCTGGATACTCCACGCAAATGGTCATCGGGATATTGCGATACGTGATCCATTGAACTTTGGCATCGGGGGCTTCGCGTGTCAGGACGTCCGCGAGTTGTGCTTGAACGGCGCGATGCACACTCGCGATTCTCCAAGAAGCATTCTCCCCATCCGCGACAGCGCTGACCAACCAATGCAATGCATCGGTGTCGCCGAGCTTCGACCAGCGTTCATGCGATGAATCGATAGTTTGCGGCTGGGCTTTGCGGATCTCCTGCCCGATCACGCTCCACGACAATTTAAAAACTTCGAGGCTCTCTGGTAACGCAAGGGCTTTCTCAAGCGAGTCGGAGATCCTCGCGGCACGCAATCCCGAGTTTCCGATATCGACGACAATCATTTGGCTACAGTCGCTTGCTGTACGAGCAAGTCCGCGATGTGACGAACCAATCGATTAAGCCCTGAGCCCGTGACGGCGCTGACCAAATGGACATCGTCCCGTCCCACTTCTTCGCACAATCGCTTGTGCACATCTTCGGAACCTGGAAGCTCGGACTTGGTTACGACGAGGATCTCGGGGCGTTTGGCAAGGTCATTGCTGTATTGTTCCAATTCGTGTCGAATGGTCTGATAGTTCGAGATGGGGTCTGTTTGATCCATCGGCATCGGCTCGACTAAATGGACCAGAATACCCGCCCGCATGATGTGCCTGAGAAAATCGTGACCCAAGCCGTGCCCTTCGGCAGCCCCTTCGATGAGCCCTGGGATATCGGCCAGGACGAAGCTGCGATCGAGATCGACGGAGACCATGCCAAGGTTCGGGAACTTCGTGGTAAAGGGATAATCGGCGATTTCAGGTCGAGCCCGCGATAGTCGGCTGAGCATGGTGCTCTTGCCCGCGTTGGGCATGCCGATCAAACCGACATCCGCGATCGATTTGAGTTCGAGAATCAGTCGACGCGATTCACCCTGACCGCCCGGAGTGGTTTCGCGAGGGGCTTGATTGGTCGAAGATTTAAAGTGGGTATTGCCCCAGCCTCCTTTACCACCACGAGCGGCGACAATTTGATCTCCATCTTGAACGAGGTCACGGATCTCCAATCCGATCTCTTTGTCGATGATGACCGTTCCGGGAGGAACTTCGAGGATCAAGTCTTTGCCGCTTCGGCCATGGCAATCGGATCCGGTCCCCGGTGCTCCGTGCTCACCTCGCCAGTGACGCTGGTGTGCAAAAGCCACCAAGGAGTTGACGCCCGACTTGGCTTGTATCACGACACTACCGCCATCGCCGCCGTCACCACCGCATGGACCACCGCGCGGAACGTGCTTCTCGCGACGAAACGCCATACATCCGTCACCGCCACGACCGGCGATGACTTCTATTTCGACCCGGTCGACAAACATGGTTTGAAACTTTTGTTGCTGAACAACACCATAGGGCAAGAAGTTGCAACTGCCCAACGGCTGAAATGAAACGGTCGCTCGAGCCCACAATGTGGAGCGATACTGGAAGGCTGTGCTTCAGGACCTAGCCCAGGAGTTAGCAAATTGCGTCGATGGTGAGACGGTTACTCAGCCACGGGCTGAACGTTCACGCGACGGCCCTCTCGATCGAAGTACACATTTCCTTCGACAAGCGAAAAAATTGTGTAATCGTTCCCGATGCCCACGTTACGACCTGGATGCCACTTGGTCCCAACCTGCCGAATCAGGATATTGCCTGGGAACACCAATTCTCCACCGAACTTTTTCACCCCTCGACGCTGAGCGTTCGAATCGCGACCGTTACGGGTGGAACCTTGACCTTTTTTGTGTGCCATGACTAACTCGGACTTACTGACCCCAAAAAACAGTTGCTCTTCGAGGATCGATCGGATTGGGAATATGTCGATTGGGAGATCGTCTAGCTCACAAACTTCGCTAGACGGGCCAACTTCTGTAACACGACCAACTTCTGCGTCGGTTGGCTCAGGAGTTTAGCGGTAGATCCACTGATAATCAAGCCGTTCTTTCAGGCTAAACTGGTCGAGATAGTATTGTACCCGCTTCGGATCTTCGTAGGCAGGAGAACCGAGGTAGACTCGGTCCTTGGGGACATTAAACGAGTCTCCGGGACGCCAGAAATAGATGCGAAGGGTTCTGCGGAAAAATTGCTTTTCTCCGCCGGAATCGACACTGATCTGGTAGGCATTGGTCAGCCCCCGCACATCGATAGCAAAGAAATTGAGAGCCGGATCGACGTCCGTCCAAGTGGCTACTCCCCAAACCGAGTTCTCGTCTTCGCGGGTACTCAGCAAGATCTCGTTCCGAGCGATTTCGACATGATCCAGCAGACGGCCAGGCACTCGTTCTCTGGCAGCGATGGCTGCAACTGCGGGAGCGAGAATCTGGGAGTCCATCACCAGGTTGCGTTCTTTGCTGAGCAACGTGAAGCGGGGAATGAATCGAACCGATTCAAAGCGAACCCGTTTCGGTTCGCCCGGAACGGCTTCCGAGTCGGACAGGTCCGGCGTGTCGGGCAGAAGATCGTCTCCGGCGTAGCGAACTCGGTAAATCAAATACCAAACCGTCTTCCGCTCCATCTTCCCAGATTCATTGGGGATATCCACTTCGATCATGCGAGCGGGCTTGAAGGCAAACTCCAAACCCCAAACAGGATGTCGGAAGGTTACGGATCTCGACTGAGCGAGCAACGTTTCGGTCGGCGACGCAAAATAAGGTTGATTGTCCGGGAAGTCAGGAGCGGTCCACTCCAGTTCCGGATGCTTGGCGACGAAGTCAAGATCGAAGGGCCCGAGTGAGGTGTCTTCGGAATTCTGGTCTGCGGAAACCACGTTCATTACACCAGGTGCCAATTTGCGAACACCTAGGCCGAGTCCGGAATCTTGGGGACTTCCAGCTGGAACCACCAAGTCGCCCGGTGCTTCCTGAGCGACAGATTGCGCCATGGAATGGAACGACGCGACCACAAGGCCTGCAATCAACAACGGTACAATTACCCAACGTTTCACTGGATGCAACTCCGCGCATTGGTCGAATCGGTCGGAACGAGCCGAGAAAAGACTTCTTCGAAGTATAATTCCGACGGGCCGGATGCCTCAACGAAAAACCGGAGGCATTCCGACACTTTTCAGCGCGATCGCTTATTTCTTGCGATGCCGAATTCGGGCTCGCATCCGACGCTTCTTGCGACCAATCTTTCTGCGTCCGCGGCCGGTTTTCTTGACTCCCACTGATCCACCCCTAAACAACTTATCTCAAAACATACCAAGCAATTACGTTTCCCCTTCCCATTCCGGGTCGAGTAGCTTAACAGTCCCGCGAACCATCGACAAGTCCAACAGATACCGGACATCCGTTCCAATTCCCCGGTCTTTGACGATTCCAACGGCACAAAGGGGTCGTTTCGGTCACCGAAGCTGCGGAACTAACCCCGAACGCCCCTCCTGCGACCTACCGTTGCTCGCACGAATTGGGGGAAGCTCGCCCCGGGAAGAGGCTCTAGACAATGACCAATGATGAACTTCGCGATGTAAATCAGCTCGAACAAGACATTCGATCGTTGACCGACGACGTGCTTGTGGAACTCAAAAGCCTGTCCGCCTACGCGATGAGAGGCGATTCCTTGGCGGTTGCGAGCGTCGCATACCGCGTACGTCAGTTCGCGCTGAGAAACCAGATGCCGAGCATCGAGGAGACGGCCGCTCGTATCGAGGAATCGGCTAGGCGGAACAACGTCAACCAATTTACCTCGGATATTCAATTGCTCGACCATCAACTCCGATGGCATATTCAGAGCACGCATTCCTAGCGATCGTTGATGCGATCGTTGACGCGATCGCTATTCGGGCTTACCGCGGTCCTTATCCGAGTCCTCGCGAACGTCGGAAGCAATCTCTTCGCCTTCGCCGCTCTCATCTTCGTAGTCTGCATCTTCGTAGTCTGCATCATCATCGGGGATGCTATCTTCATCGGGGATGCTGTCTTCTTGAACAACTCGGTGCGCCGAAGTTGGTTTGGCTTCGAATTGGATGTCGTCTCGACTGTCGTCCCGTTTTCTGGATTGCAGATAGAGTTTGATGGGGACTTCGCCAAACGGAAGATGATCTCGCAGAAACCCTAGTAGATAACGCTGGTAGGGTGCGCTGAAGCCCGCTGGGTTGTTGCAAACCAAGACCATGGTGGGTGGCTCGGTCGATACCTGAGTTGCGTAGTAGATCTTGGGCCGCTTGAGTGAATGCAATGGCGGTTCATGACGTTCCAAAGCCGCTTTCACCAATTTGTTGAGCATGCTGGTGCTGACTCGTTCCTGCGCCTGTTTGAAGAGCATCTGTGCATGATTGAGGAGGGCTTTGACGTTCTTTCCTGTTTGGCCGGTGATGAATGCGATGGGGCAGTAAGCCATCGTCGGAAAATGTTCGCGAAGATACCTCACCCAGCGTTCGGTCGGCATCTGGCCAGCGAGTTTATCCCACTTGTTTACCACGAAGATGCAGGGTTTGAATTGATCTGCGATATAATGGGCGAGTTGCTTATCGACTTTGCTCATCGGTTCGGTGCAATCGAAGAACATCAAGACGACGTCGGCTCGGCGAATGCTGCGTTGGGCGCGATGGGCACCATACCAATCGATATCGGTTCGTATGCTCTTGGATCGGCGCAAGCCGGGGGTGTCGATCGCCATGAATTGATGGCCGTCGAGTTCGAATTTCACATCGACGCTATCGCGCGTTGTTCCCGGAACTTCGCTCACGATCATCCGTTCGGCGCGCGCAAGAGTGTTTACAAAGGTGCTCTTTCCTGTATTTCGTCGGCCGACGATCGCAACCTTCATGGTCGGCGCCTGAATTTCCTGCGGCTTGGTATCCACCGCAGGCAACCGCTGAAGGATCAAATCCAGAAGCTCGTCTTTGTTGCGGTTTTGCATGACGCTCACCCGAACGATCCATCCCCGCCCGAGTTTCAAAAACTCATCGGCGTTGGAATCCATCGTTGGGCTGTCGGTCTTGTTGGCAACCAGCAGGATCGGTTTATTGACTTTGCGAAGCCGACTGGCGACCTCTTCATCCAGCGGCAATAGCCCCGCTCGGGTATCGACGACGAACAAGATCACGTCCGCTTCATCGATAGCCGCTTCAATTTGCAGTTCGACTTGATCGGTCAGGTTGTCGACATCTTCGATTCCGATTCCGCCGGTGTCGATCAGCTCGAAGTGCCGGCCTTCGTGCTCGATCAGCGTCGTCAAACGATCTCGAGTGACACCTGCCGTGTCCTCGACGATCGCCAGACGCTTGCCCGCGAACCAATTGAACAGAGAACTTTTTCCGACATTCGGTCGGCCGATGATGGCAACGCGCGGAACCGGCATGGGTAAATCAACATTTCTCTAATCGAATGAACTATTTTTTGACCGCGTCAGAACGAAGATCCCACGCGTCCAACCACTCGATTTTAGTCAGTTTCGCGCCGAAGTCGCGGGTCATGCGATCATGCATATCGAGCAAATGGGCTGCGCCGTAGAAGACGCTCAGACTGCGCCGCCCCGAATCCAATTCCCGTTGCAGCACTTCAAAAGCCTTCGCATTTCGTTCCGTCAGGAGCGTGCTCTTGCCGTCTTTGTCTGCTAATCCGACCATTTGATTGTCCATGACTTCCATTTGATTGGCCATTGCGCGGCGCATTCGAATCGGATCGCGGCTGAGCATGGCTGCCATCATGTCCGATTGGGCCTGCGAGTTCTTTTTTGAGGACTGCGTTGCAAAGCCTGCTCCCATCAATCGGGCAAACATGCTCACAAACCCATCGTTGCGTTTTGCCATATCCTGGCCAAACTCCTCGGGACTCATGTCCGCATGGACGAAATTCTTGGCTTGATAGTTCACTTCCTCCAATTGAAACGCGAGCTTCAACGCGTCTTTCATCCCGGTCTGAAGCGAACCGATCGGATTGACTCCGCCTCGCGGTTGCCGTCCCGAAGGACGATCATCCGAATTGGCGACCAATTCATACAAAACAGCTTCGTATTCTTTGAAACGACGATTCAGTTCCTCGTAGTACGAACGCTCACCAACGTGCACCGCACCGACCAAGTCGACCTTCGCACCCTTGTACGTGCCACTTTCAATTTCGTAACGTGCCACCGCCGTCTGAAGCGCCCGTGGCTTGCCGTCGTTACTTTTGTCGACCCGAATGAACAAAGGTCGCTCCGACTCCTCTTGGGCTCGGGCCTCCGAGCCGGGTATGGCGGATGCCAAAAAACCCAAAAGAGCCACCCAACCAAACCACTCTGCCCACCGCGATGGTTGACATGCCTTCATCTCAACTCTCCCCCTGCTCTCCATGGACGATCTTATCCGCTCTCAATTCGCACAGTGTTCGTTTCGCTCGACGCTTCCTTGGCATTGTAGGCCGATTCCCTCGGCGGATTGCAAAGAAATGAAAATTTCGAGAATCCTGTTGGCGTTTTTTGACGTCTCGTCAATAATTGACTCCATGATCGAAATGACGAGGAAGCAACGGGAAATTGAACGGCGGACCGGGGAGATCCTTCGAGTTGCCAAGCCGATCTTGGTCAGCCAAGGGTTTCAAGCCCTGAGCATGGACCGGGTCGCGGCCGAGATGGAGTACGCCAAGGGAACGATCTACAACCACTTTCCCCACAAAGAAGAAATCGTCTTGGCCCTTGCGATCCAGGCGATGGATCTGAGACGAAAATTATTCGAATGCAGCGCTGCGTCGGGGAGCGATTCGCGAGACCGCATGATGGCGATCGGCGTGGCGTGCGAGTTCTACACTCATCATTGCCATGAGGAGTTCGTCATCGAACAGTGGATGCGGACCCACAGCGTCTGGGAAAAATCTTCTCAACAACGCCAAAATCTGATTCGCCAGTGCGAGGGTCAGTGCATGGCAATCGTGACCGGGATCGTTCGAGATGGGATTCGCGATGGGGACTTAAATGTTCCGGTCGACATGACGCACGAAGAATTCGTGTTCGGGTTTTGGGCGCTCACGTTCGGCAATCAGATTTTGATCGCAAGCAGCCCCTCGCTTCCGGCATTGGGCATTCACAATCCTGCTCGCGCGATCCGCATTCATTGCGCGACGCTCTTGAATGGATTTGGTTGGCAACCGACGACGGATCTGCACGGGTACATTCAGCGCGCTGAACAACTCACCGCCGCCCTCACTCCGCAATTGCATCTGCTGCGCAGAGAACATCTGGCCGCATCCTACTAAGTCTCCCTCCGAGGATCCTGATCGATGAAAGGCACTCTCGAAATTGACGGCGAGTCAAAACTGGATATCCCGGACGGATCCGAGTTTACGAAAATGGACAGCGGCTATCGCACGGGTCCGTCAAGTGCGTCTGCTCTTCGCCGTTGGACTTTTCCGGTCTTAGCATTGCTTGTGGTATGCACGCTCAGTGCGTGGATCTTCGGTTCCAATCACCAATCGTCTCATGAAGCGGAAAGAAAAATTCCGGCTACATCGCGTTTAGCACCCACGAACGGTTCCCAGGTATTGGTGCGAGTCTACACGGTACCGGATCCGATGAAGGATCGACGCAGCGTGAGGTCGCTGGTGGGAACGCTGCAGCCTCGTTATCAGAGTCCGCTCGGTTTTCGGATCGGAGGCAAGGTAATCGCGAGGCATGTCGAGACCGGAGATCGCGTGGTGCAAGGCCAAGTGCTGATGCAGTTGGACCCAGTGGATGCCACGTTGCAAGTCGAGGTTGCCGACTCCGATTGGAACGCGGCCAAGTCTCAATTGGCACAGGTCGAAGCGGAGGCGAATCGACTCAGGCCGTTGGTGAGCAACGGTTCCGCGAGCAAGTCTGAATACGACTTTGCAACCGCAGCCCGCGATACGGCAAGGGCTCGGCTGGAAGCTGCCGAACGCCGCAAAAAATTGGCAGAGAATCAACGGGAGTACTGCGATCTCAAGGCCGATCGAGACGGTTTGGTCACGTCGGTGATTGCGGAGATCGGTCAAGTCGTTGCGGCTGGCCAACCGGTGATGCAGTGGATGCAGGGAGATGAGCTTGAGGCTGGTGTGAGCGTACCGGAATCGATGCATCGCGAAATTCGCAATCTCATGGCCGAGGTCACATTTTGGTCCCGTCCGGGATTGAAGTTGCAGGGTCGGCTTCGGGAGTTATCTCCGATTGCCAATCCTCCATCGCGGATGTACGACGCTCGATTCGAGTTGATCGATCCCCCTGCTGATTTGGCTTTGGGGATGACCGCTTCGGTTCATCTCATGGATTCCGACTCGGTGGGTATTCCGATCCCGATGAGCGCTCTAGCCCAGCGCAGCGGGCAACCGGTCGTATGGAGAGTTCAAAGCGATGGCACGCTTCAGAGTGTGGAGGTGAGCATCGTTCGATATGAGACAGAGCATGCGATTGTTCGCGGGGATTTGTGCCAAGGCGATCAACTGGTAAGTGCCGGCGTACAGAAACTCGATCCCGAGTGTCGCGTTCGCGTTTGGAAGGACGATCGATGAGTTCCTCATCGCCGATTCGCGACTGGAATCTATCGCGATGGAGCGTTCTTCATTCATCGTTCATCACGTTTCTGATGCTGGCATGTTCGGCGGCTGGTTTGGCTGCTTATATGCGCATGGGGCGAGCCGAGGACCCATCCTTCACCATCAAGACTGCCGTCGTGAGCGCCTCCTGGCCGGGTGCAACTCCCGAAGAGATGGAGCGTTTCGTTGCGGATCTGATTGAAGAGAAGCTTCGCGAAACACCGAATCTCGAATATCTGCAGACCTACTGCATCAGCGATGCGATGCTGATGCTGGTCCAGCTCAAAGGCGCCGTCCGAGGCAAATCCGCAGACGATGCCTGGTATCAGGTGCGCAAGAAACTCGACGATATCCGAGGTGAGTTTCCGGAGGGTGTGCTAGGGCCTACGGTCGACGATGAATATGGAGACGTCTACTCTGCGATCTACGCGTTCACAGGCGATGAGTACACGCCTGCCGAACTCAAACGGCTCAGCGAAATGGCTCGCAATCGTTTGCTGATTATTGAAGATGTGGAGAAGGTGGATCTGATCGGCGCGCAAAAGGAACAGATCTTTGTCGACTTCTCGCATCGAAAGTTATCGACGCTTGGTATTACACCCCGCCAGATCTTCGACAGTGTGCAACGGCAGGGAGCCATGCTGCGATCGGGCAGTATCGACACCGAGAGCGATCGCATTCACGTTCGTGTCTCAAGAGATTTTTCCGGTGTCGAGAATATCGAAGCGATCCCGGTGGAAACATCAGGAAGGGTATTCCGACTCGGCGATGTCGCGACGGTCACTCGCGGCTACGAGACACCCGCAATCTTCAAAACGCGATACAACGGCAAGCCTTGCGTAGCGATCGGCGTGGTGATGCGGCGCGGTGGCAACATTCTCAAACTCGGACAAGCCGTTGAGAATGAAATGAAAATCGTCCGAACGATGATTCCCGCAGGGGTCGAACTGGGAGTCATGGCGTTTCAACCGCAAATCGTCGAGGAGTCGGTCGGCGAGTTCCTGACTTCGTTTTTCGAGGCTTTGGTGATCGTGTTGGTGGTCAGTTTCCTCAGTCTCGGTTTTCGTGCGGGAGTTGTGGTGGCATTGAGTGTGCCGCTGGTTCTTGCGATCTCGTTGATTGTCATGCAATCGATGGGGATGAATCTCGATCGCATCACACTCGGTGCACTCATTCTATCGCTGGGACTGCTGGTCGACGATGCGATCATCGCAGTGGAGATGATGGCGGTGAAGATGGAGGAGGGATGGAATCGGATCGAAGCGGCTGCATTTGCATGGTCGAGCACTGCTTTCCCGATGCTGTCCGGAACTCTGATCACGATCGCAGGTTTTTTTCCGGTCGGGTTCGCTCAGTCAACCTCTGGGGAATACGCCGGCGGGATCTTTTGGGTCGTTGGCATCACACTGATCATTTCGTGGTTCATTGCGGTATTGTTCACGCCGGTGCTCGGAGTGGCGTTGTTGCCCAAGTATGCGGTGCTCGCTCATGGCGATACGGAGCATGCTCGGATGTATCAGACGCGGTTCCATCGCGCTTTGCGTTGGATTATTCGAGGCAGTGTTCGCCGTCCCTTATTGGTCATCGGCGTAACCGCAGTCATGTTCGTGGTTGCGATCTTTGGCTTTACCCGCCTTCAGCAGCAATTCTTTCCAACATCGTCGCGGACCGAGGTGTTGTTGGATATTCGAATGCATGAAGGGGCGTCGATCGGTGCGACTGAAGCGATGGCGAAACGGATCGAGAGATTGCTGGATCCGTGGCTCGAAACAGAAATCGAATCGGGCGATGTCTTGCACTACACAACGTACTTGGGGAGCGGTGCCGCTCGATTCTTTCTGGCGCTCAATGCCGACTTGCCCAATCCCAGCTTCGCGAAGATGGTGATTCAAACGCGAGATCTTAAGGCTCGAGAGCGCGTTCGCACCTTGCTGATGAACGCCTTTGCGACCGATCCCGCGTTCGCCGATGCCAGTCTTCGCGTGCTCCGATTGGAATTCGGCCCCCCGGTCGGTTTTCCCGTTCAGTTTCGAGTTGTCGGTCCCGACTCCAGCGAAGTGCGCCGCGTCGCCGATCAAGTCCGCGAAGTTGTGCGTCAAGACAAAGCTGCTGTCGATGTCAATTTGGATTGGGATGAACCTGCGAAAACCATTCGCGTGCGACTCGATCAAGATCGAACACGCTTGATGGGGATGACTCCCACGGAGATCGAACAAGGACTGCAGACGCTATTGAGCGGAACTCCGATCGCCCAGTACCGCGAAGGAACCGAAAACATACCCATTGTCGCTCGCGCGGAGACCCAAGAGCGATTGAACCTCGATGAACTCGGAGACCTGACGCTCTTTACGCTTCAGGGACGCAGTCTGCCACTGAGCCAGGTTGGTGAGATCGAGCATGTCCTCGAGTCCCCGATCTCATGGCGACGCAATCAAGAACGGATCCTGACGGTGCGCTGTGATATCGCCGACGGCAATCAAGCCCCTGATGTCAGCGCCCGAATCAATCGGCAACTCCGTTCGATTCGAGAGTCTCTGCCTCCCGGTTACCGCATCGATTTAGGGGGTGCAATCGAGGAGAGTTCCAAAGCAAACCTCGCTCTCTTTCAAGTCTTCCCGTTGATGATTGTGATCATGCTGACGCTCTTGATGTCGCAGGTGCAAAACTTTCGAAAGATGTTGTTGATCTTCGGGATCGCTCCGCTGGGGTTGATTGGAGCGGTCGCGGCACTGCACTTGTTTCACGCGCCGTTTGGCTTTGTGGCATTGCTCGGCTTGATTTCCCTGGCGGGTATGGACATGCGCAACTCCGTCATCTTGGTTGACCAGATCGAACAGGACCGGGCCCAGGGCTTGAGTGAGTGGGAGGCCGTGATTGAGTCTTCGGTGCGGCGGGCACGGCCCGTGATCTTGACGGCGGCTACCGCGATACTGGCGATGATCCCATTGACCCGCAGCATCTTCTGGGGACCGATGGCGATCGCGATTATGGGCGGTTTGTCGATTGCAACGTTTTTGACCCTCATCAATCTTCCCGCGATTTATGTCCTGATCTTTCGCGTGAAGCGGCCGGATCGATAATGACGCCAACTTCGCAAGCTAACTACTCGGCAATCTAACTTCGCGGGAATCATCGGTATGGGATTGGCCAGGTACTATGTTGAGCGGGTCGCACTCGGAGATCTCGAACTCGACGAGGCCGAATCGAACCATGCTGCCCGTGTTTTGCGATCGCAAGTCGGCGAAGATGTACTGCTCTTTGATGGCTTGGGGAACGAAGGGTTTGGAACCATTCGGTTGATTGAACGACGGCGAGTTTGGGTGCATGTTGCCTCGACTCGGTTTGCACCGCGGGACCATGACGGCAGGTTGGCTCTGGCCGTCGCGATGCCAAAAGGGGATCGGCAACGGCATGTGATCGAGAAAGTCGTCGAACTCGGAGTCGATCACTTGATCCCGATCGAGACCGAACGCTCGGTGGCGAAAGTCGACCTGGATGCTCAGGCCAGACTAGCTCGCAACATGGTCGAGGCCTGCAAACAATCCCGAAGGAATCGTTTCCTAAGGATTCATCCATCAATCTCGTGGAGAGATTTTGTTCGAGATTCCTCGTGGAGTTCCCACGCTCGTTGCGTGTTGCATCCAGACGCAAAGGGAACGAAGGCAGAAGACTTGGTCTTCGAGCATTTCGAGCGACGCGAAAATACTGCCGAGGGATCGAAATCGTACGTCTTCGCGATCGGTCCAGAGGGAGGGTTTACCGAAGAGGAGGTCCGATTGGCAACAGATCTAGGCTTTCGAACGCTCGATCTCGGGGATCGGATTTTGCGGGTTGAAACGGCGGTAGCGTTCGCTGCCGTGCTAGGTCACTTGCTGACCGCTACGCTTCGCAGCGATAACCGAGCGACTCAATAACACCCAGCAGTTCTTCTGCGGTCACATAGCGTCGGCGATTGACGAGTTTGTACTGGTCGATCGCTTCGGCCAGCTCTTTGGCTCGTGGGGATAGGTCTTGGTAGCTGTTGCCGAACTGACGGCGCTCTTGGCTTCCGACGCTTTCGTCTCGTTTGCGTCGCTCTACAAACGGAACTGCCGTCATCTCCGGCATATATCGCAACATTGTGTCTATTTGCGTCATGTTATTTCGATTGCCCTGCAACAACTGTCCGCGTGCTTGTTAGGAAAATCACCACACTCTTACACATTGTGAAGCTTAGGATTCGCCTTGCAGCACATCATCGAAATTTTTGGGAATCCTTATCGAGACTTTGGCTCAAACGCCTCATTGCATGCAATCTTCCGGATTCGACTGCTTTAACGGTTGTTCCGTCTGCCAGCCACTACGTACAATCCATACGGTGACTTGGCCCTACAGCCATTCCACTCTATTGGGTTCACATCTCTATTGGGTTCACATCGCGCTTCGCAGTTGCTTGGCTCGATCGTGGAGTGCATGCATCCGCGAAGCCAATTCGGAGAGCAACTGTTCATCGGACAGTTGATCGTAAAGTTCGGAGGTGATGGGAGGACCGACGCAGACCGCGATAGGAAGGATGCGAAGCAACTTGGATCCTTTGGGAACACATTCGTAGGCTCCGGCGAGCGCGATCGGGACGAGTGGTACTTTGGAGCGTCTTGCGATTGGGATGAAACCTGGCTTTAGCGGACCGATTTCGCCATCGGTAGTTCGAGTCCCTTCAGGAAACAGGAGGACGCGATCGTTATGCTTCAAACGCCGCAACATCTCGCGCAGACCGGACAGTCCACCTCGTTCGCGATCGATTTCAATCGCGTTGAGGACTCGAATCAGAAATGCGAACAGTCGGCTTCGAAAGAGGGTATGGCGAGCTAGGTAGCTGACGAAATGATTATCGAGTAGCCCGACCAATACCGGGTCCATAACAGATTGATGGGACGACAAGAGCATGGCCCCGCCATCGGCCCGCAAGTGTTGCCGCCCTTCGACTCTCATGCGAAACAGCAGTGTGAGAAGCATCCGAGCCAAGAGTCGCAGGAACCGATAAAAGAGTTTACGGAAACTCTCCCAGGCCCAGGAGTCCTGCGTTGTCGCTTTGGATTCCGACTCGTTCATCGCGGCGTTCGATCCCGCACAATGTGAAGAAGCTTGTCTAGTACTTCGTTTTCTTTCATACCATCGGTGTTGACCGTAATGGCATTGCTTGCAGGTCGCAATCCACCGGTTGGGCGTTTCATGTCGTTCTCGTCACGCTCTTGTTGCAGCCTGAGGATCTCATCGTAATCGGCATCGATGCCGGCATCCAGAAGTTGTTGCAGCCTTCGACGTGCACGCTCCTCCGGCGAGGCAGTGAGGAAGATTTTGCAGGGGGCATCGGGAAAGGCAACGGTACCTTGATCACGTCCCTCGGTGACGACATCTCTACCCTGGACCCATCGCCGCTGAGCTTGGACCATAGCGGCCCGCACTTGCAGGTTGTCCGCGATTGACTTGATCGAACGAGTGACCTCGGGAGTGCGGATTGCGACCGAGACGTCCTCGCCATCCAACCATACCGAATCGTTTCGCAGTTCGATTTGCAATTCCATGGCCAATGCGGCGATCGCGTGGGTGTCGTCCAGCGGAATCTTTCGACGCAGGCAAGCCAATGTGACACATCGGTACATGGCGCCGGTGTCCAAGAAACAGTAGCCGAGTTCCTGCGACAGTCGCTTGGCAACGGAGCTTTTCCCTGCCCCTGCGGGACCATCGATCGTCACTATCATTCCCAATCCCACCTCACCGATAATCTAGCGCTGGGGAGTACGCTCGCAACGTTTGCGACCCCTTGCTCTACGGGATAGAGTGTAGCGAAAACTCGGAAACATGCAGGAGCAAGTATTCTCTCGTGGACAAGTTCGATGTGGTGGTGATCGGATCCGGTTTCTCCGGCAGCCTCGTGGCCTGGATTTTGGCATCTCAGGGGCGGTCGGTGGCTATCATCGATCGAAGCGGACATCCTCGTTTTGCCATCGGCGAATCCTCGACACCGACTGCGGATTTTCTTTTGGCTCATATCGCCGATCGATGGGGCTTGAGGGAATTGGCTCCCCTTGCATGTTGGGGAACATGGAAGTCGCGTTACCCGGAAATCGTTTGCGGCAAGAAACGTGGCTTCAGCTACTATCGCCATTTCCCGGGCGAGCAGTATCGAGACAACGCCGATCACGAGCACTCCATGCTTGTCGCGGCCAGTGTTTCCGATACGTGGAGCGATACGCATTGGTTGCGAAGTTCTGTGGATCATTTCTTGGTCGGTCGGGCTCAAACTGCCGGAGCGACCCTCATCGAAGGCTGGACTCTCAAGGCTGCAAAGTACGATTCGGGGAATGGCAGGTGGGAGATCGAGATCGCACCAGCGAGCGCACCGAGCGATGCGGGAAGATCCATCTCGAGTCGCTGGATCGTTGATGCGAGCGGAGCAGGAAATGCGCTTTCCATGTTTGTCGGCAATCCGCCCGATGATCACTGGATGGAGACTCGAACGGGTGCTCAGTTCGCCCATTACGAGGGGGTCAAGCCGTTTGACATAGCGAAATCCACCGACGATCCGTTTAGCGGAGATGATGCAGCCCAGCACCACATCCTGGATTCGGGATGGTGTTGGATGCTTCGCATGGACAACGGCATCACCAGCGTTGGGTTGGTGGAGCCGACGGAACGCCAAAGCGATTCTTTCGATGCAACGGTGGCTCGCTATCCGAGCCTTGCCGACTTACTCGGTAATGCACGTCGCGTAGCGCCCCAGTCCGGCCATGGTTTGATCCATCGATTGAGTCGATGTCGCGCGCGAAGCGTTGGGCCGGGATGGGTGTTGCTGCCGGTGACCTATGGATTCGTCGACCCGCTCCATTCGAGCGGGATCGCGCATGCTCTGAGCGGTGTTGTCAGGGTGGCGCATGCATTGCTCGCAAGCGATCGAGATCGAGAGCGACTACTGGAGACCTACGATTCGGATCTGCGCTGTGAAGTCGAGTGGCTCGATCGACTCGTTTCCGGATGTTACGCGGCCCAACCCTCCTTCGATCGATTCATTGCCTTTGCCAGTTTCTACTTCGTTGCGGCTATCGGCTTTGAGAAGCAAATGGCTTCCGATCCAAGCGTTTGGCCGCTGGGTTTTCTGCAATGTCGCGATACAGAGTTTACCGAGGTAGTCCGCAGAGTGCGCGGTATGGCGAGCAGCCTGCCGAAGGATGATCGCCAGTCCGATCGCTCCTTCGTTGAACTGGTTCGAAAGAGCATCGCACCCTGGAATCGAGTCGGGCTGCTGGATCCGAAGTTGCGCAATCGGCTCGCTCATTCCGCAGCACCCAAATATGCATCGATCGCCGCCAGCTAGTCGCGACCGATGGCAACATGCACGTGTTGCTTACCCATCACGCGCTTCGCGTCTTGAGCCCAACCGACAACTCGGGTGGTAGCGATCGAATATGGAGATCCCGTTGCGGGAATGGAATCTGGATACCTTCGTCGAGGAATCGCTGTTGGATTTGTGTAAGGATCTCATGCCGGGTGGGAAGCCGCAGATCGAGGCTAGATAGGAATACGCGGACCTTGATGGTCATTTGGCTATCCGCGATGAAATCAAAAAAAGCTGTAGGTTCAGGATTCTTGAGCACATTGGGGTGAGAGTGACAAATCTCCCTGAGGATTTGGCAGGCGCGGGTCACATCCGTTCCATATGAGACTCCCACCTCGAGCACCAAGCGGTTCGTGGCATCGGAAAGGGTCCAATTCAGTAGTCTGCCGGTGATGAGGTCCTTGTTCGGAATCACCAGCTCCTGCTGATCGAAGTTCATGACCGTGGTGGCTCGCATGCGGATCTTCGATACGGTTCCCGTCGTGTCTCCGATGGTGATGACGTCTCCGACTCGAACTGGTTGTTCAAACAACAAAATCAGGCCGGAGACAAAGTTGGCGAAGATTTCTTGAAGTCCGAAACCGAGACCGACCCCCAACGCTGCGACAAGCCATTGGATACTGGCCCATCGCACACCGAGACTATTGAAGGTCATCGCGATTCCAAGAATCAGAATCGTATATCGGGAAATGGTTGTGATGGCGTACCGAACCGCATTCTCGATCGGTAGATGCTGCAGCAATGCGATCTCGAGAAGGCCCGGTAGGTTCTTGGCCGCTACCACCGTCATGATGGCGGCTGGAATGGCCAGCAGGAGGCTGGCCAATGTCACCGGCAGTTTCTCCTCGGGGGTCGCACCCGATACGGTCCAGAGCGTCACGGAATCCAAGGCTCCGACCGCGGGCAACACCGAGGACCAAATGAATGCGATCGCCATAACTGCTGCAACGATCAGGGTGCTGGAGACCAAGCGTATCGTCTGAGCATTGATCTGCGAGAGATCGCTGCCGGTCTCGAGCATAACCGATGCCGATCCCGATGGAACAGGGATACTCGTCGCAGCGTCCGCATCGCGACGCCGAGCTTCTTCGAGTCGGGCACGAGCCTGAGCGATCACAATTTGTCGACGTTGGAGCAGCAACCACCGCCAGATCGTGAAATACAACAGGAACAGCCCCAGCAGTGTCATGATGCTGGTGTGCAAGTGCATCGCCAACCGCCCTGCGGTGTAGTGATACCCCATCAAGCTCATCGCGATCATCACCAGCGGCGAGAGGGATAGTCCGAAATACCAAATGAACCGAAGTCGATCGAGCCAGCCCTCCGGTTGCGCCATCAAGTATTCGCGGAACACCCCTTTGTATGGGTGCAAAACACTTAGCAGAAACGCCATAGATAAAAACATCAACACGCAAAAAGCGATCCGACCGAGAGAGTTCTCCCAGCGCGGATCGGATAAGTGGTTGATAATCCCGATCAAGATGACAGTCGGAATGCCGAGGTCGATGAACCAACGAAGATGTTTTTGAAGAAGCGAGATCGAGTGATTGGACCATTGGAAGTGGTTGCCTGCCAATCCACCTCCTCGAACGATCTGCCGAAACAACTCGAGCGGAAAGAAATACCGCGCACCCACCAGAAGGCCAAAGCCGACCGCTTCGACAAACGAATCGCTATCGGCCCGCTCCATCAATCGCCATCCGAGTATCAAGTGAATGAGCGTCAATGGCAAACTCATCAAGACGCACAATACGATCACTCGAAAGGTCGGCGCGAAGGATGTCGTGTTGGATTTGCTCGCCAGCAGTCCAAGGGACTGCACGGATTTGCGCATCGATTTGGTGTAGATCAACATCAGGACGAGAGCCACCATAGCCAATCCGTACAGGATCGGATTGTCGCGGATGTCAGCCACCAATGCTTGCGAAACGTTTTTCCATTTCGACAGATCGAGCAACTCCTTGATCGATCGCCATGAGTTGACGAAGTCGGCTTTGCTGAATGGGTCGGTCGATCGAATCCACAGAATATGCTCATCGATAAACGATTGGTATTTGCGTACTTGATCGATCAACTGCTGGTTGAGATCGGCCAGGAGGACAAGTGTCTCCGAGTAATTCTTCGCATCCAACCGGAACTCATCGACGATACGGCGTTCTGCCTGTTCGAGGACCTCCCGCTGCTGACCCTTGCCCAAGGATGGGTATTCCGCAATTCCGTTTTGCAGATCGATAGGAGGTTGGAGTGGGTCGGCCGATATCGGGTTGGCTGTTTTCCAATCATCGAGCGATAGAATGATCGACTGAGTGGACTGCCACTGCGTCTGGTAATCGTCGAGTTGTCGATTGAGTTGGTCGATGTCGGGCAATTCATCTCGCTGTCGACGTAGCATCTCTCCAACTAGGCTCTTCATTCGAGACATCGAGAAAGGACGTTCGCCCGGTGAATCGGAGGTGCGATCTCGGTAGAGCTTTTCGGTCATGATGCGGTATCGATCCGACCAACGCTTTTGCTCTTCTTTGGCTTCGTCGATCTTCACTCGCAGTGCGGAATGCTCTTTGACCAGTTTCAACCAATCGTCGGTCCGCTTGACGATTCGGGTTGTTTCCGTCTCCAGTCCTTGCTTGGATTTACCTCGCAAGTCTTCCGATATCTGCTTTTCTTTAGCGATCAGATTCTCGCGTCGCTTGCCAAGTTCCTCATTGATTTCTTTGAGCTTGAGTTGGTAAAACTTTTCCTCGGCGATCAGCAACTCTTTGCGAATCGGAAGCAGTTCATTTTCCGCATCAAAAGTGCGCTGTTCGAACTCCAATCGCCGCACATGCGTGCTGACAGTCGCCAAACGAGCGCGAATCAGCAGTTGGTTCGCCTCCCGAACTTTCGGATCGAGACCCTCGGGCGCCGGGGCTGACAGTTCCTCGCTGAGTTTCGTGATCAGGAGTTTGTCTTCATTGACGTAACGGGGTAATTCCTTGCGACGCGAGTCACGAGTAGCGATGGTTGTCTCAAGATCGGTCCGACCTTTGGTGACCGCCTGCAGCAAGGCCGTTGTTTCGAGTTGCAACGTCTGCAAGACTTCGACGCGCGTGAAAGGTAGAGTCCCTTCAGAAAATGGGGACGTGAATGAGAGAGACTCCTTGCGCCTTTTGGCATCGGCCGTCGCAGTGGGGGCATTCTCCAAGGCCGTCGAAAAGTCCTTGATCGCTTTTTCGTCTTCCAGCCGTTTCTTGGTCTCCGCCAAGATCGTCTCGTAGGCGGTCACCAACGATTGCTTGAGAGTAGGTTCAATGTCGGGCGAAGTCTGCAGCAACTGCAGTTGTGCCGCGATCGTTTCCGGAGCGATCGCGCTGGCATCCGGAGATGGCGGATTGGCCGTGGCATTGTTCGCAGTGTTGCTATTGGTGTTGGTGTTGGTGTTGGGAGCATCGGGGGCAGCATTGCCAGGAGCGCCGTTTGGGTCCTGATTCTTTGTTGCCGAGCGACTCGCAAGTCGAGCTTGGGCGGGAGTCATGCGCTGGCTTGGCGGGGCTGACGCAGAGGGTGGATTCGGTGATCCCGAGTTCGGCGCCCCAGAACTTGGTATCAAATTCAGTTGCCCGAGAGATGGAGACGCGAGCGCACACCAAAGCGATACCAACCAGAGTATGGCTAGCAATGATGATTTCGTTTGGATCGCGACTCCGTGCCTCAAGTTGTCCTCGTCCATGAATGCGTTGCGAACCGCGGTTGAATCGCTCCTTCATGGAGCGCGACCGAGCGAGAAAGACTGGGTTTTATCTGTCGAATGTAGCGGATTTCGCCGAGCCGACACAAGGTGCGAAATTCGTGGAATGGTCTGGCATCGCGGTTTCGATTCCTGGTACCTTCCGGCGGCATCCGTTTAAGGACGCTAGCAACTATCCCACGCGCGATCGAAGCGTAGAACTTCATCGAGGAACCCGAGATGTACAAACTGCTGCTGTGCCTTCGTTATCTGCGAACGCGTTGGATCGCGCTAGCATCGATCGTATCGGTGACGCTCGGTGTCGCGACGCTGATCGTGGTGAATAGCGTGATGGATGGCTTCACGATCCAGATGCAGGAGCGGATGCACGGGATTCTCAGTGACCTGGTCCTCGAAACGCGATCGACAATGGGTATTGCCCAACCGCAATGGTATGAAGAGCGAATCCGCGCTCGTCTGGGCGACACGGTGGAAGGAGTGACTACGATTGTCACCCTGCCCGCGATGCTGACCTTCCAGCACAACGGCAACAGTCACACGCAGCAAATCAATTTGATCGGCATCGACCAAAAGACTTACGCGAGCGTTAGCGACTTCAGCAAATACCTACTCCACCCTGAAAATCGCCAGCAGTTGAGTTTTCTGCTGAAGGATACAGGTTACGCACCGGAACGCGAGCAACTGCAACCTGCGGGCTGGGAATATCGCAAGCCGATGGCCCGCTATCGAAAAGCGACCGTAGACGTTCTGCGCGAACAAGCAGAGCGGGAGCAACAGCGTTATCAGGAATTGCAGCAGAAGATCAAAGAACAGAATCTCGAGGATGGGACAGAGACGCCATCTCCTGTGGTCGACTCGGGCCTGGAATCGATCATGGCAGGGCCATCGATGAAGTTGGAGAACAAGGCGCAGATCAAGGCGTTCGACGCGGAGGTCGAGCAGC
>CAYXFO010000022.1:11631-21733 GCA_964464255.1 uncultured Pirellula sp. | reverse complement strand
CTTGACGATCCCGACTGGGATGTTTGGATTGCTCGGCCCCAATGGGGCTGGCAAATCGACCTTGATGCGGATCTTGGCGACGTTGCAGACCGCCGATTCGGGGTCGGTTAGGCTTGGGGATATCGACGTGCTCAGGGACCGGGTCGGGGTCCGGAAGATTCTCGGATATCTGCCGCAGGAGTTCGGGGTTTATCCGCGGGTCAGCGCGGTCAGGCTCCTGACGCATTTGGCCGCACTCAAAGGGGTAGGTTCCAGCAGTCGCGACCGCAAGTTGGTGGTGGAGTCGTTGCTGGAACGGGTGAACCTGAGCGACGTTCGAGACAAGGCAGTAAGTACGTATTCGGGTGGAATGAGACAGCGGTTCGGTATTGCTCAAGCGCTCTTAGGGGATCCGCGACTCTTGGTTGTGGACGAGCCGACGGCAGGCTTGGATCCAGGGGAGAGGAATCGTTTCTACAACCTCCTTGCGGAGGTCGGGGAGAACATCATCGTGATCCTTTCGACACACATCGTGCAGGACGTCAAGGAGTTGTGCAAGCACATGGCGATCATTCATCGTGGCAAGCTTCTTTTCAACGGTGCACCGTCCGAGGGTGAGAAGGAATTATTGGGCCGGGTTTGGGCCAAATCGATGTCCAAGCAAGAGTTGGCTGAGCGATCGTGGCAGTATCCGATCCTATCGACCAAACTGGTCGCTGGCACACCCTATGTTCGAGTCTACAGCGAATCGGATCCTGGGCATGGGTTCAAGCTGTCGGAGCCTGACTTGGAAGACGTCTTCTTTTCCTTCTTGTCGCGCGCTTGAGGTGAATCATGTTTCGGGAATTCTTTCGATTTGAGATGAATTATTGGTTGCGCGGCTGGATGATCTATATCTTCATCGCTGCCGTTGCGTTGCTGTTCGGCTTGGCTGCGGGTTCGGATAACATTCAGGTTGGCGGTCCGACCGGTAACGCGCACAAGAACGCGCCGTACACAGTTGCGCTTTGGTATGCGACCGCTGGAGTATTGACTTGTTTTATGGCGGCCGCGATTTACGATTCGTCCGCATCGCGCGATTTCAGCAACAAGATGTCGGATCTGCTCTTCAGCAAACCGCTGAGCAAATGGGGGTTTCTCCTCGGCCGTTTTGCGGGTGCGACCGTGATTGCGATTTTGCCAGCGTTTGGCATCTCGATCGGCATTTTGATCGCCCATGCCGTCAATGCGGCAGATACAGAGCGTTGGGGACCAGACTATTTCTGGCATCATTGGCAGCCGTTTCTCTTGTTCGTGATACCCAACACGTTGCTGTTTGGTTCAATCGTGTTTGCCATTGCGAGTGTCACTCGCAATACGCTCTACTCCTTCCTGGGCGTCTTGCTGGTGTTTATCTGCTATGCGATATCGCAGACGATTGCCGGTGCCCTCGACTACGAGGTCCTTGCCTCATTGATCGATCCGTTCGGTGCGACTCCATTCGCGGTTGCCAGCAAGTACTGGACTGTCCCGGAGCGCAACACGCTTCCGATTCCGCTGACACCGCTTCTGATCGGCAACCGATTGCTGTGCCTAGGCGTTGCAGCGGTTGTTTTCTGGGTTGCCGGTAGCTTGTTTTCGTTCGAAGCTCGGACTCAGCGCCCATCGAAGAAATCGCGAGCTTCAGCCGAGGGATCGGAAGAACAGCAACTTCCGACGCAAACGAAACCGCTCCCGAGTCGGATCCCGTCTCCGTCATGGTTGACCCAGTGGTCATCCGCCTTGCGGTCCGATCTGCGGGCGGTCGTTGGTAGCGCCACGTTCATCGTGATTCTCATTTTTTGTTTGTTCAACACCGCCGGGAGTCTTTTTCTGAGCGATTCATTAGAGTTTAGCGGTTCGTCGTTTCCGGTGACTTACGAATTGGTCGAACGGATTCTCGGCTCTTTTATCATTCTGCCGGTCGCCCTCGCTACGTATTTTAGCGGAGTCCTCATCTGGCGTGATCGCGACCATCGCATGCACGAAATCATCGGCGCAGCACCCGTTCCCAACAGCGTGTTTGTTTTGTCTCGCCTGGCAACCATGATGATTTTGCTGCTGCTGGTCCTCTTGGGAGCCATCGCGGTTGGTTGTTTCTATCAATGGACCCAAGGTTATTATCGGATTCAGTTGGGTGTCTATGTGATGCTGTTGATCGGGCTGTTCGGCATGAACATGCTCTTCTTGACGGTTCAGTGTTGCTTTGCTCAGACCGTTGCTCCGAACAAGTATGCTGGCTACGCATTTGTCATTCTTTTTGGAATTGTGAATGTCCAGTTATGGCGCTGGCTGAAATGGGATTCCTTGCTGCTTCGCTTTGGCGGGATGCCGAGCTACACCTACTCCGATATGTTCGGGATCGCGCCCTACCTGCCTGGTCGGCTCTGGTTTTCGGCGTATTGGCTTGCTGTCGCCGTCATCGTCCTCTGGTTGTGCACCGTTCTCATGCCGCGCGGTGCCGTGTCGGGATGGATTCCCCGCTTGAAGGAAGCATGGAGTTCGCTGCGGGCTCGAGATTGGGTACTGCCCGGTGCGGCTGCCGTCGCAGCATCCGCAATCGGGCTGTGGTTGGGATACAACACAATGGTGCTCAACACGCTGCTGGGTTCGGAGGAAACCGAAAAACGACAAAAGGATTACGAGGTGAAGTATCAGGGGCTCAAATCGACAGCGCAGCCGCGTATTGAGTCGATTCAGTACGCCATCGATATTTATCCTGAGACTCGCAACATGGTGATGCAAGGGAGGCAAACCATAACGAACAAGTCGGAAAAGGCGATCGACATGCTCTACGTCAACGTCGCGCCCAATTTCGAGACGACCATCGAGATTCCGGGTGCGTCGCTACAGGAAGACGACGACCGTCTCTCGATGCGCACCTACCGCCTGGAGACCCCGATGCAACAGGCGGAATCTCGGGAGATGAAATTCACGGTCAAAAGCAAGACTCGTGGGATCGAAAACCAGGTCTCCGACACCACGCTCGTGCAGAACGGCACGTTCTTCAACAATTCCGTAGCACCGTCGTTCGGGTTTTCGGCAAATCGCTTGCTGACCGATCCACAGCGCCGCAAGGCCAATGGTCTTCCCGAGATCGATCCGATTCCTGAATTGACCCGTGATTGCGGCGACGTCTGCAAAAACCACTACATCTCCGAGGACTCCGACTGGGTCAACATTGAGTCGATCATCAGTACCTCCGCCGACCAAATCGCCATTGCCCCTGGAACGCTCGTCGAATCGTGGAAGGAGAACGGACGCAACTACTACCGGTACAAGGTCGATCACCCCTCGCTGAACTTCTATTCCTTCATCTCCGCTCGGTACGAAGTCAAACGCGATCGGGTCGGAGACGTGGACACCGAAGTCTATTACCACAAGGAGCATCCGTGGAATGTCGACAAGATGTCCAAGGCGATCGGCGATACGCTCGAGTACTGTTCGAAGAGCTTCGGTCCGTACAAGCACAAGCAGGCCCGCATCATCGAGTTTCCTCGCGTCGCATCCTTTGCACAGGCATTCCCTGGAACGATGCCGTATTCGGAGTCGATCGGTTTCATCGCCAACCTGCAAAAGCCTGACGATATCGACATGGTGACGTACGTGGTCGCCCACGAGATGGGCCACCAGTGGTGGGCGCATCAAGTCGTCGGGGCGCGCATGCAAGGTGCAACCCTCCTCTCAGAAACCCTCGCGCAATACACAGCCTTAATGATCATGCGCAAGAACTACGGCGATGACATGATTCACAAATTCCTTAGGTACGAAATGGATCGCTATCTACGAGCCCGAGGTCTGGAGCGACGCAAGGAACGTCCTCTGATGTCGGTCGAGTTCGAGCAAGGCTACATCCATTACCAAAAGGGTGGCATCGCGCTCTATTATCTTGCCGAAATGATCGGCGAGGAACGCGTCAACGCAGCCCTCAAGTCGATCATCGACAACTATGCGTACAAGGGACCTCCCTACCCGAACGCCTATGCGCTGCTCGACCGACTGCGCGAACAAACTCCGCCGCAGTTGCATTACCTCCTCCGGGACCTATTCGAGGAGATCACCCTGTTTGGAAATCGGACGTCGACCGCGACCGCCACCAAGACCGACGATGGCAAGTACCGCGTCAAAATCTCGGTCGAGTGCAAGAAGTTCAGGGCGGATGCGACCGGGAACGAGACCGAAGTTGAAATGGACGATTTTGTCGAAATCGGGGCGTTCGCCAAAGCAGAGCCTGGGAATCGTTACGGCAAACTGCTTCATAGGCAACGCGTGCAACTCACCCAGGGAACACACGAACTCGAGTTCGTCGTCGATGAACCGCCGCACCAGGCGGGGATCGATCCTCGCAACTTGCTGATCGATCGGGTACCGGACGACAACCTAATGAAGGTGACGCTCGAGTAACGGTTCGCGTGCGAATACCTCAGTCGCTAGGGGGGCTTCCAGTACGGGAGGCGATCCATTGCAGTGCCAGCGCCGACGCAAAAACCAAGCTGAACCACTGGTAGAACGTCCAGCCCAAGGCGAGACTAGCCTCCGGTCGAAGGAACTCGGTCGCGAACCGAAAAATGCAATACGCGATCAAATAGAACTTGAGCCGATGGGTCGCAAACGCATCTCTGGCTGCCAAGTGCCCTAGGACGACCGCCATGAACGCATGGAATCCGACCTCGTACAACTGGGTGGGATGGCGCAGACCGTCTCCGAAAAAATCGACACCCCACGGCATTTGAGTCGGAAGCCCATAACAGCATCCGTTGAAGAAACACCCCAAGCGGCCGATGGAGAGAGCGACAGCCAGGGGGAGAGCAAAACTATCGCCGGTCTTGACTCGAATCCCCATGAACCATTTGGTGATCTCGACCATGGCATAGGCGCCAGCGATGCCGGTGGTGACTGTCTTGCCATCCGTGAGCCAAGTTTGCACGGAAAACCATCCGTTTGCATCGAGAGACAGGAACGGAAGTTTTGCGCTCAACATACCACCTACAAAGGCGGCCATCGCAAGAGCGAATCGCTCCTCCATCGAGAGTTGGGGATGGGACGTCCGCGACCGTGGTTGGTATCGCCGCACGAGCACAAAAGCAACCAGCGAAACTGCCATGAAGAAGGTATAAGCAAACCGATTGAGGGACCAATCGATCTGACTCACTTGATCACTCCAAAACAAGTTTCAACCAGGAAGATGATGGCCGCGACAATCCCAAGGACAGCGTATGCGAGAATGATACCATGCGGGAAATCCGTACAGATGACGAGGATATCTGAAGCCTTCTCGACATTCAACCACCATCGCCGGAACGCTGCGGCTTGGCACTGCACGGATCATCAAGTATCGTAAGACGCTCAAGGAGCATTTTAGATGAAATCGATAATGAGCAAGATTGGCTTCATGCTTGGTGGTTTGGCAATTCTTGGCTGGCACGCTTCCTTAGGGCTGGGCCAGGATGCGAACTCGACATCGCGGGGATTGAAAACATCGTTGTCGCTCCATGCATCCTTCGATCAAGGAATCGATGCTGAAGTCGCTAGGGGCGATGCGAGCCTCTGGACCGCAAAGGCAATGGATCAACGAAGTACCGCGCAAAAGGGACTGCCCACGGGAATGGAGGTAGCCTGGGAAAAAGACCAAGGCAAGTACGGCGGGAGTCTTCGATTCGCAGACAGCAAGGGGCCCATGGTTTTCTACCGTGCCGCAAAGAACTTTCCCGAATTGCAAAACGGTTGGTCCGCAACCGTCATGTTCTGGCTCAAAGCCGACCCGCCCGGCGAACTCAAGGAAGGTTTCTGCGATCCGATTCAGATCACTTCCAAGCAGTGGGATGATGCCGCTATGTTCGTCGAGTTTGAGAAACGAGCGACCGGCATCCCGTTTCGCTTGGGCGTGTATGCCGACAAACCGGTTTGGAATCCAACCAATCGTAAGTTTGAAGACATTCCCCCTGCAGAGCGGCCGTTGGTAGCCGTGGAAAAGCCACCCTTCGAAAAAGGAAAATGGACGCACGTTGCATTCACCTTGACGCAGTTCAATTCAGGAAAACCCGAAGGCGTTGCAAAGCTGTATCTGGACGGCAAACCCGCAGGTCAATTGTCCCCAAGGAATCAGTTGTTCACTTGGGACGTAGAGAAGGCAGCCATCATGCTCGGCTTGGGCTACATCGGCAGCATGGATGATCTGGCTATCTTCGATCGCAGCCTAACCGCAGAGGAAATTGCATCGGTCGTGCAATTGCCGAGCGGCATTGCATCGCTACCAGCCAAGCCTTGATCCATGAGCGAACAGGAGATTCGCTGGTATCCTTCGAAGGTCGACACATGGATCCTGGCCCTGTTGCTTTTTGCGCCAGCAGTTCAGGTCGTGGTCATCGCTACCTCTGCAATCGCTCAAGCCTGGCCCGCGACCGCCATTGGGCTGTCAGCCTTTCTCTTTCTCGCATCTCTTTACACTCTCTGTGTGTGGCCGATGCGGTATGGAATCGGCGATGAGTTCCTGATCGTCCGCTTTGGAATATGCCGATCTCGGGTTCGCATCGCTGATATTCGGGAGGTTTATCGCACCAGCAATCCGCTCAGTTCGCCGGCACTCTCACTAGATCGATTGTGGATCCAGTATGGACCTCGATGGTATCAGGCAGTGATGATATCGCCGCGCGATCAGGATGCATTCATCGCCGATTTGGCTGCTCGAGTGCCTTTGGAACGCGCTGGTCGTGGCTGGCGATCGCGAAAAAACCACCAGCCCGAAACGAGCGAAGCCACCACGGGAAACGGAGCGGGCCGCTGCTAGTGATGTTCAACGGTAGGACTCTCTCGATGCGAAAACCTGAACGGATCAAATCGTTTCGAAGTTCCTGTTCGCTGTAGATGTGGAGAAACATGCTGGGGAGCCCGCGATAGGCATATACTCGATCGCCATACTCCCAGACCGGATCGGTAACGCTTCGCATGCGATCGCGAATCATGCGCGGCAGTCCGCCAGGATCTCGGATCCAAATCCCTCGATTGTGCACGTGGACGATGAATCGCCCCTCCGGTCGCAATGCTCTCGCAACATGTTCGAATACGCGGCAGCGATGTTTGCGACCTTGGATCATTCCGATCGAACTGTACAAACAAGTCGCCAAGTGGAGCGAATGATCGGTCAGGAAGTCTAGTTGTGCGAGGTTACCATGAACCAAGGCCATCGATGATCGGTTCTGCGGTTGCTCGAGGTCGCATTTTCGTGCTGTCTCGTGGAGCATCGCAGGGCTCAGATCGACACCGATCGTTTTCCACCCTCGATCCAAGAGGGGCAGGAGCGTTCGACCGGTTCCACATCCCAGATCGATCGCAATCGGAAAATCCGGTGTGGCCCCGCTCCTGGCTAGGTCGCTCTCAATCGCATCAGCGGTATCTAGAACCAACTGGCGATCCAGTTCGAGAAGTGGATGTCCGCGATGGAATTCATCGTATTGGCCAGCGATATGAGCCTGAGTGACATAATCCCACGCTCCCTTGGAAACGCCTGGGGGAAGTTGCCAACTGGGACGCGATGGTTCCGAACTCACGAGGCGTTCCGCGCGATGACGCGATGAAAGTGGAGTTGCACTTCGCGTTCACAAACGCGACGTACCCCCTCAACCAAGCATTCCGGTTCGTTCTGTTGCTGGCCGATGCGAACCACTTCCTCGAGTTTAGTGCCGGGAGGAACGCTGAAAGTGGTTTGATGAATCGTTTGGTTCCCCGCATCCAGTTCGGGAACGATAAAGTGACATGTCGCGCCAAAGGTCAGCATCCGCGCGGCATAGGCATCGTGATAGGGTCTCAATCCACGGAAGCTTGGCAACAGGCCATGATGCAGATTGATGATGCGACCACCAGCGAACTTCCAGCAAGTATCCGGCGGCAACACGCGCATGTAACGAGCCAGAACAACGTAATCGGCCTGATAGCGATCGATCACTCGCACCATCGCCGCTTCATCGGCAGAACCGTCTTCGTTTCCGATACATTCGAAGGGGAGTCCATATTCGCGGGCCAGTCCTTCACACTTGCGACGATTGCTGATTAGGACGACCGGAGTTGCTCGAAGCGTTTCGTTGCGGATCGCTTCCAAGATCGCGCGCGGTGTGTGTTCCAGATAGGTAACGCAAATCGCAAGGTTTGGAGATGCTGCACGAGGTTCAGGACTCCAGACGCGAATTTCCAGCCCCTTATGTCTTCCAACCAAACACATTGTCTCTACGAGCGCTTCGTACTGATTGGCTGGCAGATGCAATCGACACATCATGGCGAAGACCGCCGCCTCGTCATGGTCATACATCTGTATTTCGGCGATGTTGGCACCGCGACCGGTCACATCGTGAATGATCGGATCGGCCAGTCCCACATTGTCGGGACCGACAGCAGTGATGACGACTTCCATTACAGCAGGCTATCCAACAGCAATCTTAGCTTTCGAAGTTCGTGACGCATATCGACTCCCTCCGTAGGAGTCATATCGATACTGAGGGCCTGGTCGTAACCGACACTCTGAAGAAGTGTGATCAGCTTGCTGTAATCGATTTCACCCTGACCTACCCGGACTTGGAGTTTGTCTTTCTTGGAATCTCTCAAGTGAACGTGATAAACGTACTTCATCAGTTTTTCGTAGTTCTTGTTGCGCATGTTGCTGCACAGATAGTGGCTCGGGTCGAGAGTCAATCCGATGCCCGGAACGTAGTCGCATAGATTTTTTACGGTGTCGGGATCCTCGCTCAGGCAACCGATTTGGCTCTGGATACCGATGCGAACGCCGCGAGTGTCCCCGATGGCGACCAACCGCTGGAGATGCTCTACTTCCTGATTGAAGGGGGTACCATGTTCGCCGCTCGGAATTGTGATCGTCACGACTTTGGTAGCTTTCGCCAAGTCGCAAACTTTTTCGAAGCGCTCGTAGAAGGTTTCTCCCTCCGCATCGATCCTGAGGTTATAACTGCAGATATCCATCCGGTGAGTGTCCCGGACCAAACGTAGAGACTCGTCAAAATCTTCGACGATTTGAGCAGGTCGAATTTGTTGGCCTCGATCGTCGAGGACGATCTCCACGGCAGTGAATTCGAGATCGTTAAGGATGTCGATCACTTCTGGGACCGGGACATCGGGGAAACAACCTGTAGACGCAGCGATATACACCGGTAACTCACTCCTTCGGTAGGGCACAATCCACTAGAGATGCCATTATCCCTAGTGGAACCAAACTGACAACCATGCCGGAAAGACGGCGAATCGATGGGTTCCGAATCCCCACTTGACGGCAAAACCCCCTTGCAGTTCGTACCGGGCATTGGTCCGGGCCGAGCGCCGCTGTTTGAAAGGCTTGGTTTGCGCCGCGCGATTGACCTCCTTTTTTTCTTTCCTCGGAATTATCAGGATATCGCACCGTGGAAGTCGGTTTTGGAACTCGAGGACGGGGTTCGGGCCACGGTGCTGGGCCGCGTGGTCGATTTGGACCGCCGATCGAGTTTCGATGGCAGGAGCATTCTTGGGGTTTTGCTGGCGCTCGAGGGTGGCGGATATCTGCGATGCGTTTGGTTCAATCAACCCTTTCGCCATGACCAATTTCCCCGGGGAATACGGGTGCTGGCAACCGGAGTCGTCAAAGCGACCGGAGTCGCGTTCGAAATCCGACATCCGGAAACCGTTATCCTCGGAGACGACGAAGAACCCCCTGCCGCGCGTCCCATGCCGATCTATCCACTCACGGAGGGGCTTCAGCAGCGGCATGTCGCCAAAGCCGTCGCGGCGGTCCTCCCGCTGGCTGACGCTGTCGAGGAAGCACTCCCCGAAGCGATCCGGCAACGAATGATTCCCGAAGCCCTGCTCCCGATCGCCCAGGCCCTGAAGACGATCCACCAGCCAGCTACCCTCGAGGAAGCCCAACGCGCCCGCGAGCGATTTATTTTTCAGGAATTATTCGTCCTGCAACTCGCACTCGCCATGCATCGCTATGCAACCCAGCATGCCAAGCCTTCTCCGGCGATCGTCGCCACTCCGCAGATCCACTCGAGGATTCTCAAACGATTCCCGTTTGAACTCACGGTGAATCAATTGCAGGTCATCGAAGAGGTGCGGCGAGACATGGAAA
>CAYXFO010000022.1:0-11621 GCA_964464255.1 uncultured Pirellula sp. | reverse complement strand
TCATTCAGGGAGATGTCGGGGCAGGCAAAACCGCCATCGCTTACTATGCGATGCTCAATGCGGTTGCCAATCGATTCCAGGCTGCATTGATGGTACCTACCGAGTTGTTAGCACGCCAACATTTCAGCAAATTGCAACAACAGCTTCGCGACAGCCAAGTAATGATTGAGCTGTTGACCGGATCTTTAACGAGTGCGGTGCGACGAGAATTGCTCCAACGCATCGCATTAGGCACAGTCGATATCGTTATCGGAACCCAAGCGTTGATCGGCGAACATGTCGATTTTGCCAAACTTGGATTGCTCGTCATCGATGAACAGCATCGCTTTGGCGTAGAGCAGCGGGCCGCATTGCGCGATTCCCGTTTATCACCTCACTACTTGGTGATGACTGCTACTCCGATCCCGCGCACGCTCGCGATGACTGCGTTTGGGGATCTCGACGTTTCCATTTTGCGAGACCGACCGCCTGGGCAGTCCGCAGTAACGACTTATGTTTCCGACATAGCGCATCAGGATCGTTGGTGGCGCTTTGTGATCGAGCAAGTCCTATCCGGACGACAAGCTTTCGTGGTTGCACCTCGCTTGGATCAAGGGCGGGCCGAGACCGGCGCCGACGAGAGTGGGGGGGAGGAGTCCCTGGGAGCGATTCAGTGGTATGAAAATCTAAAGAATGGACCATTAGCCGATCTTCGACTCGCGTTGGTGCATGGCCGGATGGATGGGGACGAGAAGCAGCAGCGGCTCGATGACTTTGCCAACGGGGAAACGGATGTATTGGTTGCGACCACGGTGATCGAAGTCGGCATCGACGTCCCGAACGCGGCGGTGATGACGATCCTCGATGCAGATCGATTGGGTTTGGCGCAACTCCATCAGTTGCGTGGACGCGTTGGCCGCGGTCGCTTTCCAGGCTATGTATGTTTGTTTCCGAGGGCCGATTTGGATTCGAACGATCGCACGCGATTGGAGGAATTCGCTGCCAGCAATGACGGCTTCGCGCTCGCGGAGTTGGATCTGCGGACTCGAGGTCCGGGCGAACTGCTCGGGACTCGGCAATCGGGATTGCCTCCCCTCAAGATCGCGGATCTCGCGCGCGATGAGGTCTGGGTCTTTCAAGCTCGAGACATTGCGGGAGAAGTCATCGCTCGCGATCCGACATTGACCCTACCGGAGCATGCATTGCTTCGTCGGCAGGTTGTCTCCAAGCACGGACAGGCTCTCTCGATCAGCGATGTTGGCTGATAATCGGCTGATCGATCTATGGAGCCTTGAACGATGCGTCGAACAGTTGTTGTTGCGATGCGAGATTGTCCAATTCGCCTTGGATCTTCTGCATCTTTTCCATCGCGGCATCAACGAGCTTTTGGTGTGCGAGTCGTTGATTCTCTAGACCCTGTTTCTGTTCTTGGATTTGCATCATGCGTTTCTGCAACTCCGCAAGCTGTGATTCCAGGGTCGCCAAAGTATTCTTGACGCTATCCATCTCCGGTTGCATAGCAGCGATCGACGCTTCCGCTGCTTGCTTCTCTGTTTGGCCCTGAGCGACGGATTGATCCAAAGCTGCCTTCTTGTTTGCAAACTCGGTTCTCATCGCTTGGAAGCGAGCTAGATCGGACTCCAGTGTTTGCACCCATGCGAGAGCGGCTGCTACATTTGCATTGGCTCCGTCCGACTTGCCCTGGGCGGCGACCATCGGCTCCATTGCGGCGGCCATTTCTTTAGTCCACGCATCGATTTGTGCAGCGGCGTTGGTCTTCGTCGTATTCCATTCCGTGATCTTCGCGATCGTAGCGTTGTATTCCTGAGTCTTCGCAGTCTGGACCGTCGTCAACTCATTGATGTCCTTTTCGCGCTGGGCCTTGTCCGCAACCATGGCGTTGAGTTCATTGGTCACTTGAGCGAGAACGTTCGCTTTGTCTTGGGCAGCTTTGGTGGCATCTGCGATCTGTTGATCGAGGCTTGCAGGATCCGTCGCATTCGCCTTTTGAGCCTGGAGTGCAGCCAGTGCATCATCGAGCGGTTTCTTCTCCGTAGCGACTTGATTTTGCATTGCCTGTTTTGCTTGAATGCCTTGATCGACAGACGCGAGTTCCGCTTGCTTGGTCTTCTTGGTGGCCTCCATTTGGTCCACAGCGTTCTTCAGTTCAGTGGACGCAACGGTAGCTGCCTGGATCTGCGGATCCAAGCTCGCAATCACTTGCTGCTGTTGAGCGATCTGTTGCTGCAAGCCGTCGATCTTGGCCTTGTGCGCGGCGAGTTCCTTAGCCGCAACATCCGCAGCGGCCACAAGCTCTGCGTGACGTTGCTTGCTTGTAGCGATCGCGACATCGAGAGTGGGCGGGTTAGGAGCCAAACGTTTTTCATCCGCAGGATTCGCACGCGCCCAGACTCGGACATTGCCAGCCCAATCGCCAGCGACCACATGGGTTCCATCGACCGTGATCGCAACTTCCAAGCCTGCTTCCGCTAGGGCTGGCATTTCACCTGCGGCGTTTCCTGCAGCATCCCAGACCTTGACCTTCTGATCGCGACCGGTGGATACTATCGTGCCATCGTTGCAGATAGCGATCGCGGAGGCCCCGCCACCGTGCGCGTCCCACGACTTGACGAGTTTGCTTTCGTTCATGTCCCAAATCTTCAATGTTCCATCGAGCGAAGCGGTCACCACCGCGCTGGAATCGGGACGCCATGCGAGAGAGCGGATTTCGTTTTTATGTCCTTGTAGATCTGCGTACATGCGGCCAGTCGCGGTTTCCCAAATCACTAACCCTGCCGCGCGATCCGCAGTAGCGAGAAGCAATCCATCGGGACTGAACCGAAGGCTGTAGATCCAGTCGGTGTGTTTCTTCTGTTCCCACTTCAAGGCCCCGGTCAATGTATCGTAGACTCGCACCATTTTTTGCGGGCCTGCGACAGCGATCCAACGATTGTCGTCGCTGATATCGGCAGCGAGGACAATGTCCAATTCATCGCCAACTTTCGCGATACGGTTTCCTGTTTGGATGTCGTGCAGAACCGCAACTCCATTCGCGCTGTGCCGACCGCCGCCGATCAGTATCAATCGACCATCGCGAGAGAAAGTGATGGACTGGGGTTCCCCTTCTGGAAACGGAATTATGCCCAACAATTGACCGGTCTGGGAGTGATAGAGCGACACTTGCAATTGGCCGCCGACTGCGACGAGAGGTGACCAAGGACTCGCCGCGAGTGCGGAGACTGCGGAGGCTTTGGGTGTAAAGAGAGGAGTTTGACGGAGCACAGAGCCAGGCATCGGCGGCGGACCTTCGGGCCGACCCGTGGCCGCAACCATGATCGCGGACGCGTTCGAGCTCGCTTTGCGAATGGCGGAGCCACTGTTCTCCGGCATCCCCTGCTCGATCCATGTTTTCAGCAGATCGATTTTCGCTTGCGGGATTCGATCTTGCATGGGGGGCATGACCGGTTGCTCTTTGTGAGCGGTCAACGCATAGAGACGAGACGAATCCAAATCCCCGGCGACCAACACCTCGCCACTGCTGCCACCGGTCATGGTCATTTGGAAGCTCTCAAGCGAGAGTCCTCCCTTCTTGGCATTGTTGTTGTGGCACGAGGTGCAATGCTCGCGGAAGATCGGTTTGATGTGATCTTCAAACGTGATCTTCGCAGGCTCTTCGGCCGCACAGATCGACAGCCAAGGGATACCGATGCCAACCAAAACAGTTGGATGCAACAGATATCTGGCGACGGACTTCCAAGTCGAGTGAACAACGATTGGCAACATAGCAGTCTTCATCGAGATGTGTTATCTCAGTGGTTGAAAATGAACTCGCGGCTATTGAGCACAGCCCAGAACACATCGTGCAACCCGACATCGGGGTTCCCCGACTCTTGAATGAGTTGCATCAATCGCGATTTTTCAGGTTCGGTTGGGAAACGGCTCAAGCATCGGAAGTAGATTCGATCGATGATCGCTTCGGGTGTTAGCCCTTGTTGTTTCCATTGGTTAAGTATTCCACCCTGATTGATCTTGCCGCTGACCGCGCCGCCGTTGATCAAGTGAAGGGCTTGAGACAGAGAGGGATCCGTCGTCGCTTCGTCGGCACAAACGGTCGTTCGACCGCTTCGTCCGAAGGTGGTCAAGAAGTAATTGCTGGTCGCGCCATCGGCGATCTGGACCGCTCGCGCACCCAATGGCAAGCCTCGGAATTTCTCTTTGGTCTGCGTGACTTGCGAGATGCAATCGAGAAGGTTTTCGGAAGGAATGCGTCGGACCAAACCGTGCGAGTAGTTGCGAAGGTCTTGTTCGTTCCCTTCTATCGGCGATGTCGATCGCTGATAGGTTTGAGAATTGCAAATATCCCGCACTAGTTGTTTGATGTCGTACTTGTATTCCACCAGCTTGCCTGCCAATGCATCGAGCAATTCCGGATTGCTTGCGGGGTTGCTGGCTCGGAAGTCATCCACTGGGTCGACGATTCCGACGCCGGTGAAGTGTGCCCAAATACGATTCGCGATGCTCTTTGCGAAATACGGGTTATCCGTGCTGGTGATCCAATCCGCGAGGACTGCGCGTCGGTCTTTGCCGCTGGTGTCGGGAACAACACCTCCCAAGAATTTCGGCTTTACAACCGCTCCGCCGACCGGGTGATTGACCTCTCCGCCGAACGTGTTGAACACAAGGATTTGGCGATAGTCTTCACTTTGCTTGCGTCCGACTTGAGAGAAGAAGGCAGCAAACCCATAGTAATCGTCCATCGTCCAACGGTCGAACGGGTGATTGTGGCACTGGGCACATTGAGTGCGAATGCCCATGAACACTTGAGCAACATTCTCAGACATCTTCAGTCGGTCCTGCTCCACCTGATAGAAGTTGGTTGCAGGACTTTGGAAGGTACCGCCGGTAGCCATCAACAGATCGCGCACAATCTTGTCGATGGGAACATTGGATGCGATTTGGTTGATGAGCCAGTTGTAATAGAGGTAGGCCGCTTTGTAGCTGACTTCGTTCTTGCTTTTGATCATCAACAGATCGGCCCATTTCATGGCCCAGATCTCGCTGAACTCTTTCCGAGACAAGAGAGATTCGATGAGAGAAGCTCGCTTATTCGGATCCGCGTTGGCCAGGAAGGCTTGTGTTTCCTCTTCAGTGGGTAGTAGACCGGTGATGTCGACCGTAGCCCTGCGAACGAACTCTGCATCGGTGCACAAACCGCTGGCGGGGAGACGGAGTTTTTTCAATTTCGCATCGACTAATCCATCGATGTAGTTACCAGTGGGTGGCTGCGGTTGAAATTGCAAACCGCTCGGGAGTGCAAGCACCTGGGTGCCAACGGTATGGGTATCGAACCGGGCCATGACGAACGCTTCGCCGCGAACACCGCTGGTGATGCGTCCATCGAAAGCAACTGCGGCAGTACGTTCATTGTTGGTGGTGAAGCTGGCCAGGTCCCAAACATCGCGCTGGGTTCCATCGGCATAGGTCGCCACTGCAACCAAACGTTGTTGGCTCGACTCACCCTCGAGAACTGCTTGACGTGGGTAGAGATCGACCTTGGTTACCACGGGGGTACGTGTTGCATCCGCGGGAGCGCCCGCTTGCAACCACGCCAAGATGGTTTGATAGTGTTTGCTCCCCGGTTCGATCTTCTTGCCACCTGTATGCTGAACGGCTCCGGTTGCTTTCAGAAGGATCAAACTCTGATCGGGAACAGCCAGGTTCACACGGCGAATACCGATCTCGCGAGTGATGCGTTGGTAATCGCCCAACGGATCGAATCCGAAGAGGCTAAGTCGAAAACCGTCCTTGCCGCGAGCAGCCCCATGGCAAGAGCCTGTGTTGCAACCCGACTTGGTCAGAACGGGCATCACATCTCGTTCAAAACTCACAGTGCGCGGCGTGGCGGTCTGAGTGAGCGTCAGCTTGACGCGAGCCTCCATCCCGTTCCAGGCACCCACCAATTCGGTAGCGCCATCCGCTGTCGGATAAACAATCAGATTCTCAATGCGAGCGAGCGCTGGGTTTTCCAACCGCCAGGCTACTTGATCCGACACATCCACCGTGATGCCATCGGGGCGGGTGGCTACTGCGATCACATGTTGCGAGTCGCTCTGCGAGCTGATTTGGATATCGCTCGGGTATACGGTGAACGCCGACCATTGTGGTTGCGGATCTTGAGCGAATGCAACGAGTTGCAAACAGCAACTCAATGCAACGAAGAACACCGTTTTTTTAGGAATGATTTTCTCGACCGACATTACTGCTTTCCCTTTTCCTTTCGGAGTTGTTCGAGCCGCGTCAGGGGTTTTTCTTTGGGAGCGTCCGGAGCGGGGGCTGGCATTGGAGCGGGCGCCGCAGCGACGGCTGCTGGAGGAGCGACCGGAACATCGATCTGGACTTCTGCGTTTCCGTTGACTTGCGTGATGATCCCCTTGTCGCTGGTTACCGTACCTCGGCAAACAACAGTTTTATAATTTCCAGCCCGTGTCTCGGCAGGAATATTCACCGGGAAGACGAGTTGCTTCGCATCCGGAGCGAGGCTCAGTTTCGGGGTTGGGGACGCTGTTCCTGGTGGCAACCCGAGGATTTCCACTTCGATGGTTCCTTCGGCTGGCCGTTTCATTTCTACGCCGACAAGAACGTCGACTGGCTTACCCTGTTCAGCCATCGTCTTGGTGAACTTGAAGTTGAAGAGCGAGTCAGCAACTTCGAGCTGTACGAACTCAGAAGCGATGGTGATCGGACCGTTGCCGATGTCGGTTGTTGCGAGGACCAAGATTGGCCAAGTGCGGATGGCTGCACCACCGTTGGCCGTCAGGTTCATCTGGATGGTCGACTGATCGCCAGGAATAGTGACGGCCGAGTATCCGATTCCGGGAGGAGCGGTCAGCAATCGAACATTGATCGGTTTGTCGAAACCGGGATTGCGTTTCGCGTTGATAGTCAGAACGAGCGAACCATTGCGAACGATGGGTACTTGAGATTGTACGATTTCGATATCGAACGGCGCGGCCTCGACGACGGTGACTGCAAGGCGATCGTCGTAACGCCCCCACACATCCACGTTGTTCTGTCCTCGGATCAACTGCGTTCGTTGGTTCAGATGCCCGACGAGGGTGAGTTCAGGATTGACAGTGAGGGTTCCCTTCAAGTCGACGAGCTTGGAAGTGCTCGGCGCGTCGGCATCGGCCCGAAAAATCAGTTGTATCGTTCCTTGATCGGCCGCAACCAATCCATCGGAGTGATTGGTTTTCTCGGGAAGATCCGGTACCTGGATTCTAGCTTCGCCACCGACGTTCTTTCGAACCATATTGGTTTCGATCGCCATCCTTGCTCCTTTGGGAACATTGACGGTTTGCGATACATAGCGTTCGAGTTCATTGACGGTGGTTCCGATTTCGGCTTCGGCAACCGAGACCTCAACGCGGTAGACGAAATGCTTGCCGCCTCGACCGAGATGGTCGGAAACGCAAACGGCATATTTGCCATCTTCGGGCACTTTGAAACTGAGATAGCTGTCTGGGTTTCCGTTGTCATCGTTGCCAGCCAAACCACCGCCACCGACCTTAAAAATCTGAAGGACGGAATCGACTTGAGATCGAAGGGGCAAACGAGCGAAAACTTGGATGTCGAGTTGCTGGTCTTTCTTGGCTTCAAACACCCAGTAGTCGCGATCGCTTTCGGTTTCCAAAATGCCGTTGAAGGCAACCGGGACCGGGTGGGATGTGGGGATCGCGTTATAGTCCGAGTTGGGTTCCGTTTCGAGGACGTTGGGCATTGCCCTTACGCGAACGCGGTTGGGTGAGGGAGCAACCTTGTCTCCTTGGGTTGACCATACGGAATGAATCTTTGTAGGGGACTCGGCCGGCATCTCAAAGGTTTCTGTCCATTGATTGCCGAGCAGATCGATGCATGTCGCCGTCAGAGGCTGACCGGGAGGGCCGCCTGCAGGAAGAATGGCTACCGGTCGCGGAAAGTCACCCACATGCAAACGATACCGGGCTCGCTCATTTCCGCCGAAGCTACTTTCGCGAACCTCGATGATGTATCGACCTTTTGCCGGTGCAACCATCGAGCAGAGGCAGTCCTGTTGTAGGAATACCGAGTCGTCATTGGCTGTGATCTCGAATCGATTCGCATCATAGACCGCGACATAGGGATCAAAGAAGTCATTCATGTACGAATGACGAAGCCCTTCGAGTTCCACGTTCAGCCGTTCGCCAGCCTCGAGTTCGACGGCGAAGTAATCGACATCTTCATTGAGTACGACCCCCTCGATGGTCGAATTCTTCGGGATCGCCTGAGCTTGTGCGAACTCGCTGTTGGGTTCCGTTTCGGCAACGCTCGGAAGAGCGGATACGCCGAAGAGCCGCATGTTGCTGGTGCCTGATTCTGTGATAACTCGAAAGCCGTGCAGATCGGTTTTGGCATCGGGTGCGGCGGTGATTGTAGCTTTGATGTTGTTGGCATCGACCTTGGTGATATTGGATGCCGACAGGCCTGGCGAATAGAACATGAGTTCGCGAGCATCACCCACCCGAGCGCCCGAGATCTGAACCTCGACCGAATTGCCTCGCTGAACACCGATGGCGGACAGGTTGTTCGCTTCCGGTTGGGAGGCGTTGGTGATCGAAAAAGATCCGATGACAACGGCATGCATCACCACCGTTGCCAAGACATCGCGACGAAGACAACGTCGAAGGCATTCCATGATCCACCTCATTCGAAGAACATCAAGCATTGACTAAGCCAGGATCGCATCGATCAGACGGCCGCCATCGCAAATTTCGATAGGTCGATCTCCTGGAGCCATCAATTCCTTATCAGCCACGATTCCGAGGAGGTGGTACATGGTTGTCGCGAGATCCTCGGGGGATACCGGATCGAATTCCGGTTCGGTTGCGGTTGCATCCGAAGCGCCGTGGATCACCCCTCCCTTCACGCCACCGCCAGCCATCATGACCGAGAATACCTTGGGCCAGTGATCGCGGCCCCCGTCATTATTGACCTTTGGAGTACGACCAAATTCGCTGCTAACGAGAACCAAGGTCTTAGAAAGAAGTCCACGAGCCTCGAGGTCTTCGATGAGGGTGGCCAACGCTTGGTCCAAGGGAGGCATGCTGCCTCGCATTCCCGCTGCGATCTGACTGTGCATGTCCCAACCACCGTAGGTGACTGTGACGAAGCGAGAACCTGCCTCGACCAAACGTCTTGCCATGAGTAGGCGTTGACCCGCTGCATTGCGACCATATTTGTCGCGCAGCGCTTTATCTTCAGCTTCGAGGTTGAATGCCTCGCGAGCTTGAGGGCTGCTGATCAATGCATAGGCGCGTTCGTAGAACGTGTCCATGGCTGTGATATTGTCCGAACGCTGCTTGGATTCGAAGTACTCGTTTACGGCTTCGAGAGCCGAGCGGCGACGGCCGAATCGATTCATATCGACGTCGCCAGGCAGATTCAAATCTTGTACGCGGAATCCATTGTTGGCTGGATCCGCGCCGAGGCTGAACGGTCCGTAGCTGGAACTCAAATACCCGGAGCCCGCGAACTCATTGGCTTGGCCAGGAATCGCGATGTAGGGGGGCAAATTGTTGCGAGGGCCATACTCATGACTGACCACGGAACCAAAGCACGGGTACAACAACGCAGGGGATGGCTTGTAGCCGGTGAACATGTTGTGGGTGCCCCGTTCGTGGGCTGCCTCGCCGTGGGTCACCGAGCGTACGACGGTCAGTTTGTCAGCAAGGGAGGCCAAGCGTGGAACGGTCTCGCAGAATACATCGCCCGTCTTGGTCTTGATGACACCCATCTGACCGCGGTACTCGAGCGGGCTGTATGGCTTGGGATCGAAAGTTTCTTGGTGCGCGATGCCGCCGGGCAAGAAGATATGAATGACGCTCTCAGCCTTGGCTTCGATGAAGTCATAGTGCTTTTGGTCTGCGTGGGCTCGCTGCGAACGAAGCTGCAAGAAATTCCCCAGTGTCAGCCCGAGCCCGCCAACTGCTCCGACTGTCAAGAATCCGCGACGATCCAAAGGGTTTCCTAAACATCTCATGACAGCATTTCTCCAACGTTGGGGGTAAGTTACTGAATCCTAAAATTTTAATTGCGAATGATGCGATTGGGTACCGTATCCGACCTGAATGGGGCGAAACCTTTCTCGATCGGAGCAACAGTCATGCCAGGTTTCTTATTGCATTGAATAAGGCCAGAAAAAACATGACTAGCCAGGTGCGTCGGGTCTGTGAACCATTTCAGGGCTTGACCGACCATCCGTTCGTTCGGGGCCCTGGAGGCCAGGGTTTCGGATTCTGCGTCGATATTCGGGTTGTTGGGTTTGGGCAATATGGGTGGGGAGTGAAGTTGTCAGCCCAATCGACACCTTCAGGGAGGACCTTAAGTATAGCAAACGCGGTTGTGGTTGGTACTCATTTGTCGCAGTTTTTTATTGGCTCCCGTCCCTTGAAATGCTTGTGATCTCAGTCTGACTCCAGGGGTGACTTCAATTCGACACGAACGCTGGCAGTCAGCAGCTGGTCACTACATCTAGTCGCTTTGCTACACTCCTCCGCAATTCGTGTTGGCGGGTGAGGCTTGAAGCGCCACTAAGGCTCCGAGGGGAGTCGAGGGAAACCATCGGAAATGGGACATTGGGATCACTTGGGAATGCCTGAGCATTTTGACGGGGTCGTTCGCCTGTTTCCTTTGCCGAATTTGGTTCTCTTCCCGAACGTTATTCAAGCACTCCACATCTTTGAGCCCCGTTATTGCGAACTGCTTTCGGACGCACTGGAATCAGATCGGCTGATAACGATGGCGATCCTGGAACATGGTTGGGAAGAGAAACTCCATGGCCTACCAAAGCTTTCGAACATCGTTTGCATTGGTCGCATCGTATCCCATTCGCCGACGGGTGATGGCCGTCACAACGTTTTTTTGGCGGGGATTCAGCGGGCTCGCATCGTGGAGGAATTAGAGGTGACGACTCATTTTCGGCAGGCCCGAGTTGAGATCCTGGAGGATATCCCGGTTGCTGACGAAGCCAAGTCCGAGTCTTACCGCGATGATCTTTTAGCGATTTTTCGTTCGATGGTTCCTGTCGATCTTTCCAGTTCCGAGTCGTTCTCGGAATTGTTAACTCGCCAACTGCCCCTCGGGGTCCTCACGGATGTGATCGCCTACGCGGTGAATCTGCCATTGGCGACGAAGCACTATCTTCTTGGCGAACCGGACGTCGAGGCCCGGTACCGTCTACTGGTGGACAGCTTAACTACGTTGGTCGAGTCTGATGAGGATTCTGACGAGGCTTCACGACGGGTTGTGCGACGCGGATTCCCGCCCCCGTTCAGTGCCAACTAGCCAACTCGGCGATCATTCACCGCTGGTAGCAGGTGGAACGGGATTCTTTGTAGCGATTTTACCGTTAATGAAGGGAGTCGATGGGGAGTCGAGAGGATTGAACTAGGAAGTTTCCGATCCACGAAAGGGTGGCGAGTGCGTAAAATGGAGGGATTGTCAGGTCTGGCGCATGGGACTCGATGGTCTCATGATTTCTGACTTCCATTTTTCAGGGGGCGAGGATTGATCTTTCTGCGAAACCTTGCCGTCGCGGTGTGGTTAGGCGCCGGACTCTTCGCCAGTGT